>SHMQ01000016.1 GCA_008534395.1 Candidatus Acidulodesulfobacterium acidiphilum | reverse complement strand
TATCGCTTAACCCGTAATAATCTTCTATGTTGTCCGTAAAGGGAAAAACTTCATATCCGCCGGTTTTTAAATTATTTTTATAAAAATTCTCTGCCGTTTCGGCGTCGCGCAAACCGGTTTGATGATATATGATTATATTGCGCAATAAATTATCGTCCATTCCCGATAACATCTTTAAAACGGCCTTATTTACGGACGAAGCGCCCTGAGAGCCGCCGAAAACGAATATTTTTAATTTTTTATCCGCGGTAAAGTCTTTTTCTTTTTTTGATTCCGAAAGAGCATATCTAAATATTTTTTCCCTTACCGGATTGCCAGCCGTAATAACCGTGCCGAAACTGATTCGCCGTTTGGTTTCTTCAAATGAAGCAAATACCGTTATTCCGAGAAGGGCAAGAATTTTATTTGCAAGTCCTGGTTCGACGTTCTGCTCCATAACTCCGCACTTTATTTTTCTTAACCTTGCGACGACAAGAGGAACTAAAGATATATAGCCCCCAAGCCCTAAAACGTAATCGGGTTTTATATTTTTATAAATTGCATTCACGGTTTTCGCCGCATAAACAGCATTTTTTAAAGATTTTAATTTATTCATAAAATTTTTTCCCGAAAACCCCGTAACGTTTATCGTCAACAGCCTGAAGCCGTAAACGTCTTTAACCTTATTTTCTATTCCTCTCTCCGTTCCTATAAAATAAATATCCGCTTTTTCGTCTAACGCTTTTAACTTTTCATAGACCGCAACGCCCGGAAACATATGTCCTCCGGTTCCTCCGCCGGCAATTACTATGTTCATCGAATATTTTTCCCTTTAATGCTCTGAGAAGATATATTAAGTAAAATCCCTATGCCTATGCACGTAGCAAACATAGAACTGCCGCCGTAGCTGATAAACGGAAGAGCAAGCCCTTTCGTAGGCAGAGCGCCCAGAACTACGCCGATATTTATAAATGCGCTTAGAGCAATCAAGCACGTAATGCCGTATGCAAGATAAGTTCCAAAAAGGTCGGGCGCGTTTATCGCCACTTTTAATCCCCTGTATGCAAGAATAAGATAAAGCAGTATAAACACTAATACGCCTATAAACCCAAGTTCTTCGCCTACCGTAGAAAATATAAAATCCGAATAAGGTGTCGGAAGAAAGAAAAGTTTTTCTTTTCCGTTTCCGAGTCCTACCCCGTATAAACCGCCCCGCGCAAAAGCAAACAAAGATTGTATTATTTGAAAACCTATACCCGTCTTATCGTGCCAAGGATGAAGAAAAGCAAGTATCCTGTCCCTTCTGTATGCCACGGTAAATATTAAAAAATATGCGGCGATTCCGCCGAGTGCGGCAACCGCTAACAGGTAAAACAGCGATACGCCGCCTGCATAAAGCATTATAAAAGTTATAAAAAACATCATCGAACTTGTTCCAAAATCGGGTTCTTTTAAGAGCAGCAAGTCTAAAAATCCCAAAAATATAAAAGGACCTATAAAAATAAACGAATACGGATTTTTATCAAGATCGTCTTTTCTCTTTTCCAAAAAATTAGCTAAATACACTATAAAAAAAATTTTTAAAAATTCTGAGGGCTGTATGCTAAAAAACCTTAAATTTATCCATCTCCTTGAACCTCCGGCATCTATTCCGATATGGGGAACGAATACTAAAAACATTAAAACTATTATTATAAATAAAATAATTTTATAAAAAGATTTAAGCATATGGTAGTCGTTGCGCATTAAAAACCATACGGCTAATCCGGACAACGCAACATATATTCCCTGCCTTAAAATAAAGTGATAACTTACGCCGTACTGAACTATAGAAATCATCGCGCTTGTAGAATAAACCATAACTAAGCCGAGCGATATTAACAGTATGACCGTAAGAAACAACGCCGTATCGTATTTTCTAATAAAAACTTTTCCGTAGTTAATCATAATTTTTCATAAAAATTATTTTTTAATTTCTCGAAACATTTTTTAAATACGTCCCCTCTCTCGCCGTAATCTTTAAACATATCGAAACTAGAAGATGCCGGGGACAGTAAAACCGTTCCAGAAGCGCCGTTTTTAACCGTATCTTTTAAATAATTAAAAGATTTAACGACTGCGTCTTCCATATCGCCGGCAAGCATATATTCTACGCGTCCTTTCAGCGTTTTTTCCAGGACTTCTTTAGTTTCTCCCATTAAAACGCACGCTTTTACGCTTCTTTTTACGGGTTCTACGATGCTCTCGTAATTAAATCCCTTGTCTTTCCCGCCGAGTATAAGGACTATATCCGTTTTAACGCCGTCTTCGCTTAAAGCGCCGAACGAATTAAGCGCGCTTATTACAGCCGCCGGATTAGTAGCTTTTGAATCGTCGTAAAAATATACGTTATCTATACTGCCGATGCATTCAACCCTGTGTTTTAAGAGGCGGTAGCCGTCGAAAGCTTTTTTTATAACGTCTGGAGAAATTCCATACAGAGCCAGAGAACAGGCGGCGGCCATCATGTCTTCTATGACGAATTTTCTTTTATCCGCAACGTCTTTTAAGGAAATTTCGGCGTTAAACCCCAATAAATCTTTAAGCCGCAGATTAATAAAGCCGTCTTTATAAAAAACGTCGCATTTATCTTCTTCAAATCCGTATAAAACGGTATTTGAGCCGACAACGCCTTTTAAAATAGACGAATTATAATCTTCCCCATTTAATACGGCGACATCGTTATATCTAAGATTTTTAAACATTTTATATTTAGTAAGCCTGTATTCGTCAAAATTAAGATATCTGTCCATATGATCGTCTTCTACGTTAAGAAGCACGGCGATATCGGGTTTAAAATCGTAAATCCATTCAAGCTGAAAACTGGATATCTCTAAAATAAAATCTTCGTAATCGTCTATGCCGGATATAAAAGGTACTCCCAGATTGCCTCCTACGAAAGTTTTTCCGCTTAAACCAGCCGCTTCTATCGCGCTTTTACACAGGGTAACCGATGTAGTCTTGCCGTTTGTTCCGGTAATAGCTATAATTTTTGCATTTTTATCTTTTTGAATATTATTAATATTATTATACGCAAATTCAATTTCGCTTAAGACTGGAATATTTGCTCTTTTTAATTTTAAAATAATTTGATGGTCTCTGGGTATTCCGGGACTTACGATGCATTTTTCTATATCTTTAAAATATCTGCCTAAAAGTATTTCTTCGTTTTGCTTATTAAAAAATATAACGTTTCCGTCTTGAACGTCTATGCCGCCCGCATTTTCGGAGGTATCGTCGTATATAAATAGCCTTTCTTTTTCTGCGTACTTTTTTCTGCTCTTAATATATTCGTAAACGGCAGCGCCTGTTTTACCGAAACCTAAAATTAAATCAGACATTAAAAAATCCTCAATTTAAGAGTTGACAGTGCAAATATAGTCAATATCAGGGAAACTATCCACAGCCTTATTACTATTTTCGATTCGGGAACGCCTTCTATTTCAAAATGATGATGTATAGGCGCCATTTTGAATATCCTTTTTTTTCTAAGCTTATAAGAGCCGACCTGAAAAATGACGCTTAAAGCCTCAATGACGAACACAAATCCTATTATAATCAATAAAATTTCCTGCCGAGAAACTATTGCGACGTAACCTAATATAGCGCCCAAAGGTATTGAGCCTGCATCTCCCATAAAAACCGAAGCTGGATAAGAATTGAACCATAAAAAACCTATAGAAGCGCCGAATAAAGAAGCGCATAATATTACGACTCCTCCTATGTTTTTTATATAAGGTATATGCAGATAGTCCGCAAATTTGTAATTCGACGCCGCATACGAAAATATAAGATATCCGGCTATGGCTATGGCAAAAACCCCTATGGCCAAACCGTCGAGACCGTCGGTTAAATTAACTGCGTTGGAAGAACCGACTATTATAAATGCCGAAAAAATTATAAAATAAACGCCGAAATTTAAATAATAGTCCTTAACAAACGGAATTATTACAGTTCCAAGAGATTCGTCGTGAAAATAAAGGGCGGTAGAAATGCATACGGCTATTAAAGTTTGAATAGAAAATTTATATTTGCCTCTAAGTCCCTTTGAAGAATGCCCCCTGATTTTTAAAAAATCGTCCGCAAACCCTATCATAGCAAACGATAAAAGCGTTAAAACGCCCATGTAAAGATAAAAGTTGTTAAGTTTTGTAAGCAGTAAAACCGGAACTAGGACGCTGAATAAAATTAAAAGTCCGCCCATTGTCGGAACGTCTTTCTTTTCGTTTATATGCGATTTTGGTCCGTCTTCGCGGACTACCTGCCCTATCTTCATTTTTTTCAATGCATTAATAAATATTTTACCGAAAGCTATCGATAATATCAGCGACAGTATAATGGCGTATGAAGACCTAAAAGTAATATATTTAAAAAAATCCGCATTTAAACTCAGCATACAGATGATTCGACCTTTTTATTCGTTTCTTCTTTAAAATACTCTTCAAGCTTCATGCCTCTCGAACCTTTAAGGAGTACTACGGCGTTATTTTTGTCTAATTTTTTAAAATCGTTTTTAAAAGTTTCGTCGTCTTTTATTAAAAAAAAATTTCCGGAAAATTTTTTTTCTTCCAGTCCTTTCGTAATAAAATCGGAATAATCTCCTTTATAAAAAATAAAATCGGCTAAACCGCTAATTTCGCGGCCAGCTTTAACGTGCTCTTCAGGAGCGGAATCGCCAAGTTCAAGCATATCTCCAAGAACTAATATTTTTTTGTTTTGGGAATAATCCGTTCTTATAAAATCCAGTGCGGCTTTAAGAGAATCGGGGTTTGAATTATATGCGTCGTTAATCAAAGTCCATTCGCCAGTATCGTCGGTTATACGAATTATCTCCATTCTTCCGTGAGGAATAATAAAATTTTTAAAAGCATCCGAATTAATATATGTTTCTGGAGCTATGCCGCATGCCGAAGCAATGGAAAAAGCACATAAAAAATCGTAAATTAAATGTTTTCCGCTAAAATTAACTTCTATAACGTATTTTTTCCCTTTAAATAAAACGTTTAAGGTTGTTTTACCAGTCTTTTCGTTTGAAACCGCGCTTTCGCATAAAACATCGGGAATGCCGTCGCTTTGAGAACTTTGGGCATTTTGGACATTTTGGGCATTTAGTTTTCCAAACCCGAAAGAAACGATATCGACTCCTTCTTTTATTTTATCCTTGTATTTTGCGGGCGGTATTGCATCGTCTGCGTTAAGAACTAGGAAACCTGCGTTTTTAAGGCTCAGGGCAAGTTCAGATTTTTCCATGAACACGCCTTCCGTATTTTTAAACTCTTCGAGGTGGGACTTCCCTATATTCGTAATAGCGCCGATATCCGGCGATATAATTTCGGAAAGCCTTTTTATCTCTCCTTTTTTGTTGGTTCCTATTTCAAGAATAAGATAATCGACTTTGTCGTTAAGCCTTAGGATAGCCTTTGGAACTCCTATTAAGTTATTATAATTATAATCATTTTTAAGAATTTTTTCTGCGCCGAAAACTGTAGAAAAAATTGCATAAACAATCTCTTTAGTGGTCGTTTTTCCGCAGGAGCCGGTTAAAGCGATTTTTTTCTTTAAATTAAATTTACTAAGATATAATTTGGCAATATCTCCCAAAGAAGAAACCGGGTCTGAAGTTGCTATAATAATTTTATCGCCGTATTTAGATATATCGTTGTTTTCTAAAAAATCCCATGAAACCAAAGCGCAATAGCCGCCTTTTTTAAAAACGGCTTCGACGAAGTCTTCTCCTTTGAAATTTTTGCCTTTTAACGCTATAAATATTGCGTTTCTGCCGAAATCATCCCTTGAATCGGTAAAAATTTCGTTAAAAACCAGCGGTCCGGTACCGTCGCCTGCAATGATTAATTTGCCGTCCGTTGCGCTTAAAATATCGTCTAAAGTTAAGTTATATTGTATTTTCATTTTTTTTACTTTTTTTATTTTTATAATATTTTAATACCTCTTCCTTATCGCTGAAATGAAACTTGGCGTCTTTTACTATCATATAATCTTCATGACCTTTGCCGGCTATAACGACCGTATCGTCCGCTCCCGCTATATAAAGAGCTAATTTTATGGCTTCCGACCTGTCTTCTTCTATAGTATAAGCATGTCTTTCATGCTCGGCAGACTTTTTAAAATTAATTAAAGCGTCGGGGTCTTTCTTATCGACGTACGATGCGTTTGTAACGCCGGATTTTATTTCTTCTATAATAGCCTGCGGATCCTCGCTTCTGGGATTGTCCGACGTTATTATGCTTATATCGGCAATATCGGTGGAATGTCTGCCCATAAGCGGCCTTTTACCTTTATCTCTGTCGCCGCCGCATCCAAAAACGCTTATCAGCTTTCCCTTGGAAATATCTTTTAAAGTGCCAAGAACTCTTTTTAATGCGTCGTCGGTATGCGCATAGTCTATACATACCAAAGGAGAAGACGGAACGCCGGTATCTATCTTTTCGAGTCTTCCAGAAACGTTCAAAAGCGATTCTATGCCTGAAATTATAAATTTGTCGGGAACGGAAAGAGCATGTGCAACGGAAACGGCAGCAAGTATATTATAAAGGTTATAAGAACCTATAAGCGGCGAATGTATATTTTTTAGAATTTTTTCGTTACGGCCTTTCATTTTTATAACGGCGTCGAATTTTAATCCGTCCATAGAATAATCTATGTTCTCGCAGGAAACATTCGACCCCTTATTTAACCCGTATGTAATAATATCGATATCGGTTGCGGATTTTAAAGCAAACAGCGGTTTAAGCTCATCGATAAGTTTTTTGCCGTATGGATCGTCGCCGTTTATAATTGCATATTTTTTAGCTTTGGAACTGTCCGTCAATACTTCGGAAAACAGTTTCTTTTTTGCTTTATAATAGGACTCCATATCTTTATGATAATCTAAATGATCCCGCGTTAAATTAGTAAAAACTGCGGCGTCGAACGGCGTTCCGTAAACCCTTCCCTGGTCTAAACTGTGGGAAGAAACTTCCATAACGCATGCAGAACCGCCCAAGCGTACGGTTTCGGCAAACATTTCGTTAAGTTCGTAAACATCGGGGGTAGTGTTTTTAGATTCTTTTTTGTCTTCTCCGATTTCATAATCGATAGTGCCGATTAAACCGGTTTTGTTTCCCGCGGCGTTTAAAATAGATTTTATAAGAAACGTAGTGGTGGTTTTTCCGTTTGTTCCCGTGACCCCGATAAGATTTAACTTATCTCCGGAATTGCCGAAAAAATTTTTAGACATTACCGCATATGCCTTAAGAGCATCTTTTGCAAAAATTACCGTAATATTTTTTTCGTTTTTAAGTTTTTCGGCAGTTTCTGCATCATCCGTCAATACGGCTACGGCGCCTTCAGACAAAGCATCTTTTGCAAAAATGTTTGAATTAACGCTAACGCCTTTTCTTGCTGCAAATAGACATCCTCTCTTAATTTTTCTAGAATCGTTAGATATGCATAAAATATCAGTATCCGTTCTGCCGCTAATGTATTCTATAAAATCGTTGTTTTTTATAATATTTTCTATCTTCATATAACTTATTTAACTTATTTTTTAACTTTTTTACTTAATTTTAACGCCGAAACCGACGTTAAATTTTTCTTTTTCGGTTTTAAAACTGATTTTGTTTGATTTTTTTTCTCCGTTTTTTGCAAAATGGTATAGCCTTAATTTTTTGGCTTAAATTTTAAAACCGCAGAATTTACGCCGCTGCCTGTAGCAATATATGTTCCGGGTTTAATGCTTTGATAATATAAATATCCGCTTCCGTATATTTTTATAGAAAGTCTCTCGAAATTACTTAATGCGTTTAATGCTTCATAAATCGTATCGCCTTTTAAATCCGGCATTGTTTCGGAATTGCTTGCATTATACTTTTTTTTATGTTTAAAACTTTTATTTTTTAAATTTTCAGTTATTTTCTTTAATTTATTATTACCGTTATAAGAGTTTCCGGCTTTTAACTGCTTTTTATATGCTTTGCCGCCGGGATAAACGTTTAATATATTCAAAGCGGTTTTAAATACGTCGCGGACTACGGGAGCGCTGACCGCTCCGCCGTAATAACTTATCTTAGAAGGCTCCTGCTGTACCACGAGCATTGCAAGAACAGGATGTTTATAGGGAACGAAAGCCATAAAAGAAGCGGTATATTTGTTTTTAAAATACGTTCCTGTCTTAGGATTGTCGACCTGACCCGTTCCTGTTTTACCGCAAACCTTAAAATCTATAAGTTTTGCATACTGACCCGTTCCTCCTTTAACGACTAAACGCATCATATATTTAATTTCTTTGTCGGTTTTTGAATTTATAACTCTTCTTATTTCATGAGGTTTTGCCCTGAATATAACCTTTCCGTATGGATTAACTATTTTTTTAATAATATAAGGCTTCAATAAAAAACCGCCGTTTGCAATTGCCGAAAGAGCCGTGATTTCCTGAAGTCCGTTTATAGCAGCTCCTTGCCCGAAAGCCTCTTCGCATGGACCGACTTCCGACCATTTGCTTACGTTTCTGTCGATTCCGGCATTTTCTCCAAGCAAACCTGCATGAGGCACGGATCGTAATCCCCATCTTTTAAGCCAATGCCAAACTCTTTCTTTTCCCATTTTCATTCCTACCTGACAGGCGCATACATTGCAGGAATATTCTATTAATTGATTTATAGTAAGTTTGCCGAACCAGTCTTCGACGTCATGAACTGTTATTCCGTCTATATAATAGGCTCCATGGTGTCCGTTTATTATAGTATCGGGCTTTATTATTCCGTCCTGCAAAGCTCCCGATATTATAAACGGCTTCATCGTGGAACCAGGCTCGAAATCATCTGTCACTGCCCTGTTTCTCCAGTATCTCGCAGGATATTTCCAGTAATAATTTGGGTTAAACGCAGGATAATCCGCCATAGCAAGAATAGCGCCTGTATTAGGATCCATTAATATCGCAAAAGCTCCTTTAGAATCGGCAGCTTTTGCCTCCTTGTCTAAATAGTACTGCGTAATAAATTGAAGTTGTTTATTTATAGTCAAATAAATATTATCTCCGTGGGTAGCCTTTTTGAGACCAAAACCTCTTATAAATATATACTGCCCCAAACCGTCCTGAAGAACCTTTAACGATTTTTTATTGCCTTTTAAATATTTATTGTATTTATACTCTATGCCTGATAAACCGTTATCGTTTATTCCTACAAACCCCAAAACATGAGCAAGCAATGTGCCGTTAGGATAATACCTGACCGGCTGTTTTACTATAATTATTCCTTCTATTCCTAGCTTCTCGACTTTTTTTGCCGTTTTTGCGGAAACTCTCCTTTTTATCCATGCAAATTGAAGATTTTGCGTCAATATTTTAATTATTTTATCATATTTTAAACCTATTACTTTTGAGAGCATTTCGGCGCTTTTAAGTTTATGCTTTACTATTAACGGATCTACCGCAACTCCGGGAATATTTACGCTTGCGGCAAGTATACTGCCGTCAGTCGAATAAATATTGCCGCGTTCAGGCGTAAAATATACGCTTGTCTGAAATTGCGCATCTGCAAGTTTGCTTAATCTGCCCCCCTCGATTATCTGGATGTCAAATGCCCTAAATATAAGCAAAACAGCAAAAATCGATATTACCATAAAACCGATAATCATTCTCAGTTTTAAAGTGGTTTTCCATACTCTAATCATGCACCATTATAATTTCGCCCTCTTTCGGATAAATAAAACCCATTTTTTTTGCAATACCGTAAATTCTGGACGGTGAACTTAAAGCCGTTTTTTTAATTAATAGTTTTTTATGCTTGTGTTCTAATTTTGATTTAATGTCATTAAGTTTTGTAATATCATAACCCAACTTAATGCTTTCCATAGTCGTCCATACGTAAAAAATTCCAAGAATGGTAAGTATTATAACTAAAATTATAAAATAAGGTTTTATCTTAGTCACGATAAAATGCCCTCAATTTAGCGCTCCTCGATCTGGGATTATTTTCTATTTCTTCTTCCGTCGGAACTATAGGTTTTTTATTTAAAGGTTTAAAATTTAAATTATTTTTTAAAAAATTTTTAACAATCCTGTCTTCGCCTGAGTGAAAAGAAATTATAACCGCTCTTCCGTCTTTTTTTAAAATGCCGTCAAGTTTAGATAGAAAAAGCGAAAGAGAATCGTATTCTTCGTTTACAAAAATTCTCAAAGCCATAAACGTTTTCGTTGCGGGATCGGTCTTGAATCTTTTAAATTTTCCGTATCCTTTGTAAACCGCTTTCCTTATTATTTCGGCTAATTCATAAGGGGTTTCTATAGATTTATTTTTCTTTCTATATTCTATTATGCTTTTTGCTATCCTTCTTGAAAATTTTTCGTCGCCGTATTTATATATAATGTCGGCTATTTCCCGCTCAGAATAGCCGTTTATTATGTCGTAAGCCGTTAATCCCC
The DNA here is from genome assembly GCA_008534395.1 of Candidatus Acidulodesulfobacterium acidiphilum. Lineage (NCBI taxonomy): Bacteria > Candidatus Acidulodesulfobacteriota > Candidatus Acidulidesulfobacterales > Candidatus Acidulidesulfobacteraceae > Candidatus Acidulidesulfobacterium > Candidatus Acidulidesulfobacterium acidiphilum. Next base: position 42,086 of record SHMQ01000016.1, on the reverse strand, counting down.
TTTCGTCGCCTGCATCCATCCTCATATCTAAGCTCGATAGTTTCGATAGGCTGGATAGACTAGATAGGCTGGATAGGCTCGCTTCGGCATCCTTCTTTTCGCCGTTTTCTTCGGAGGTTGCCATAGATACATCTACGGAGGCTTCATTGTTAAAAGTAAAGCTAAACCCCCTGTTGCTTTCAAGCTGTATCGAACTGATGCCCAGGTCGAGAACTACTCCGTCTATGCTTGCAAAACCGGCCGTTTTTATTACTTCGTCTATTTTGTCGAAATTTGAATGAAAAAGTTTAAAATTTTTATTATTAAATTCCGTTTCAAATTTAGACGAAACATTTTTAACCGCCGAAAAATCCCTGTCTATTCCGATAAGAAAACCTTCGCCGTCGAGTTTTTTCAGTATTGCTTCCGAAAATCCGCCGCCGCCTAAAGTTCCGTCGACGTAAACATTGCCGCGTCGTATGTTTAAAGCGTCCATAGCTTCTTTTAAAAGCACCGGTATATGGACTGCAGACTGCACGGCTTTAGACTGAGGTTGAGGTTGCGCCTTACGCACATATTCGCCTGTGCCGTCTATATCAACGCCGCCGCCGCTTTTTTTTCCGGAAAATATTTCCATAATATTTTATCTTATTTATATCATTTATATTATTTATTTATATTATTAACAACTCATATAGTTAGTATCCTTAATGCCATTTATTTTAATATTATCGGAATTTAGTTAGAATCCTATCTGTGCCATAGTAGCGGCAATAGACTCAAAATTTGACTTCGCACCTTGAAAATTAGCATCCCATAAATCTCTGTCCCATATTTCAAATCTGTTTATTATCCCTACGATAACCGCTTCTTTATTTAAATTTCCGCTTAATTTAAGCGATTGCGGAATGTGTATCCTGTCCATTTTATCGAGTTCTACTTCCTCCGCTCCAGAGAAAAAATACCTTAAAAATTCCAGCACGTCTTTTTGCATAGACGGAAGTTTAAGCGCCTTTTCCTCTAACTTGCGCCATTCCTCAAGCGGGTATGCGACAAGGCATTTATCGAGATTGGTAATTACCACGGACGTATCGTTATAAACCGACGCTAACGCCTCTTTTATCTTTTGAGGCACCTTTATTCTGCCCTTATCGTCTATCGCATGGTTATATCTGCCGCTAAACATAATGATATATTGAGAATAGATATTAAAATAAATTAAATTAAATTAATATAATTAATCTTTTACCACTTTTTACCACTTTTTACCACACTTAAATAATATTATTCATTTTATTAAAAGTCAAGTAAATTTAAAAATATTTTTTAAAATATCTATTTTAAAGGAGGTTATACTTGCTATCAAACGCAGTCGGGGGTTGGGGAATAAATAAATCTGACCCTTTTTTTGCCTTTTTTGTCACACCTTTTTTTCCTTTTTTTTAAAGTCGGAATTGAGAATACGGGAGCGTTTATGAAAAGAAAAAGGTGTCAGATTTTGTTTTACGCATACTAAAATGAACAATTAACGATAAAAGATATTGCGTAAAATTAATCTGACACCTTTTTCGACAACGCGATTATTACCTCGCTAAACCATCAAACGCAGTCGGGAGTAAAGATACGGAGGCGGGCGTTTATAAAAGCGAAGCTTTTATGCCCGCTGGAGTGAATAAATCTGACCCCTTTTTCTTTTTCGTGACGCCTTTTTCGCTAAGAAAGATATACTTCCAACCATTCCTTTAAGTGCGTCCTTTTTAATCCTAATATTTCGTCGTTTTTTTGCGATTCATCGTCTGTTTCGCAGATATTGTCGTGCTTCAGCATTCTAATCTGGTCGGAAGTTACGGGGGCGTTTTTGGATAAAGACGCGGATAATTTTTCGATAAAGCCGAGAGATTTTTCCGCAATGAACGAAGGAGTATGAATTTTTAGTTTTTTTGGCGGGGAAATTTCCATAATTAAGTCTATAATTTCCTCGAATTTGTAAATATCGGGACCGCATAAGCGGAAAACTTCGTTTACTGTTTTTTCGTTATATAAAGAATTATTATACGCTTCAGCTATGGAAAAGACGTCTATCGGCGCAAATTTATTTTCGCCGGTTCCTATTATCGGAACAAATGCTCTTGTTTTTATCAAGTCGATTATATCGTCGAAAAAACCGGCGTTGTTTCCGAATATCAAAGAAGGACGGAAAACCGTCCATTTTAAACCGGAATTTTTGACGAGCGATTCGCCTTCGTACTTTGTCGAAAAGTACTCCGAATCGCTATTTTCGGATGCGCCTAGAGCGCTCATATGTATAAACCTGCCTATGCCGTTTTCCTTCGCCAAGTCCAATAAGGTATTTACATAATCTACGTGAACTTTTTGAAAGGAAAAACCGGGTAAGCTTCTAATTATGCCTATAAGATTTATTACGGCGTCAAATTTATTTGCGGATAAAAAGCCGTTGACTGCGGCTTTATCTTCGAGCGTCCCTTCAAAAACTTCGTATCCCTGTTCCTTTAAACTGGGAATCTTATTTTTATTGCGCTCTAAAAGCGTGACGAAAGCGCCGGACGATTTAATTTTTTCGGATACGACCGAACCTACGAAACCTGTACCGCCGGTAATAAAAACTTTCATAAAATACTCCGCGTTATTTTATTTCTTTGTAATTAAAATAGTGATTAGCTTCTATATATCTTATAGTTCCGGTTTTAGACCTCATGACTACGGAATGCGTTTTCGCGCCTCCGTGAAAAAATTCCACTCCGTTCAAATAATCGCCGTTAGTCACGCCTGTTGCTACGAATATCACGTCTCCTGCCGCAAGTTCCTGTATGCCGTAAACTTTATTTAAATCTTTTATACCCATTTTAAGCGCGCGCTCTTTTTCGTCTTCATTCCTGAAAGCAAGCCTGCCCTGCATATCGCCTCCGACGCATCGTAATGCCGCAGCGCCGAGAACTCCTTCGGGTGCGCCTCCGATGCCCATAAGAACGTCTATTCCGGAGTCTTCTTTAGCGGTAGCTATAGCTCCGGCAACGTCGCCGTCCTGGATAAGACGAATTCTTGCTCCCGCTTTTCTGACTTCTTCTATTAATTCTTTATGTCTTTCGCGGTTAAGGATTATGACGGTAAGGTCTTCGACATACCTGTTCATAACATCCGCTATCCTGTGAAGATTTTCGGTAGACGAAAGATTAATGTCTATTGCACCTTTTGCTTTAGGACCGACGGCTATTTTCTGCATGTAAGTATCCGGAGCGTGAAGAAAGTTTCCGTGGTCGCCTATAGCCATAACCGCAATAGCGTTAGGCGCGCTTGTAGCCGCTAAGGTAGTTCCTTCTAAAGGATCGACGGCTATATCGACCTTCTGTCCTTTACCGTTGCCGACTTTTTCCCCTATATAAAGCATCGGAGCTTCGTCCCTTTCGCCTTCGCCTATAACGATAGTGCCGTCTATATCTATGTAATTAAGGGAGTCCCTCATGGATTCGACGGCCGCCCTATCGGCCGCTTTTTCGTCGCCCCTTCCTATAAACCTTGCAACAGATATTGCGGCATGCTCCGTAACCCTGACAAATTCTATAGTCAACGCTTTATCGTCCATACTACCCCTCCCTTATGTTATATTTACGATTAAAGTTTGTAATGTTTTAAAAAATTAAACGGTAAATTCTTAAAAGACATTTTTGCCTCACGTAACTATAAAAAATTATACTATGTTTATCTATATATTTCAATTTTAAACGTCTTTTTAGCTGTTTTTATAGCTTGCGTTCCGGCACTCCGTCGTATTCGTGGAGGTTTGCGGCTAATCTCCTGAAGGGTTTTTCCCTCATCCATTCCTCGAAAACCTGTCCGACGAGTCCGGCGGAACGGGCGATAATAAAAAAGCCTTTGCCGAGCCTGTAATCGAAACCCATATCGGAAATTATTGCGGCGATACAGCCGTCGACGTTAAGAGGAAGCTTCTGCTCCGGTTTTTTAATTTTAAATTCGTCGGCTATATAAACGGCTAACTTAATAAAATCGCCCCCGAAATTTAAATCTTTGGCTACCTCTAAAAGTCTTTTCGTCCTGGGGTCGACGGTATGAAGCTTATGCCCGTAACCTGCTAGTCTCTTTTTATTTTTGAGCGCATCGTCGACTATGTTTGCCGCCATTTCTTTTATTTCGGATTCTTTAAGTCCGTCCTTGCCTTTTAAATAGTCCTGAAACATTTTAGCGGCTTTTTCTATTGCTCCTCCGTGCGCATCGCCGAGAGTCAATACTCCGGCCGCCACGGCGGCATTAAGCGAATTCCCTCCCGAAAATACGGTCCTTGCGGCAACTGACGATGGAGCGGCTATGCCGGCATCTATGCAGGAAACGAAAATTGCGTCAAGCATTTTAGCTTCGTTTTGATTTGGAAGTTCGCCTTTTAAAAGCAGAAAACAGACTTCCGCATAAGATTTATTCCCTATCAGGCTGTCGAGATTGTAACCCCTTATAAGAATTTTGCCGTCCTGATTGGACGTAATTGCGGTTCTCCACTCTTTTTGAGAAACGGTTTCGGACATAAAATCATCGCTCCTTATTTTAAAAATTATTTTTAATATTTAAATTTATATTATGTTATGCTAAGTTAAGTTTAAGTCGGCTTGATTCCAAAATTAAATTTCCCTTAGTTTCGACAAATACATTGAAGAAACTAAGGGAGTGAAATTATAAATTCTATAAAAATTTATTTTAAAGTGCTGTAAAGCGGTTTTACGTCGTCGGAAGAACCGTCTTCAAAATCTCTTTTTACTCCCAGGGAAATAATCGAGTTGACTAATTCGTGATAAAATTTGGCGACCTTGATTGTTCCGGTTTTTTTGCCGACTTCTTCAAGCAGTTTCATCTTGTTGGTAGCTTTTCCCATACCTCTTTCTACTATAGCTCCCGCATGACCGAAAGATACGCCTTCCGGCATCATCTCCTGAAAAACGCCTGCTACGAATACCGCCAACGGCTTAGTATATCCGCCTTTATCCACGAGTTCGGCGACCTGCTCCTCATAAACGCCGCCGGGTTCGCCCATTATAACGCATGCCTGGACGTTTTTGTCTTTTTCCAGTTCCGGCAGGACATCCGCAAAAGTAGTACAGGCAATAACGTCTCCGCCTACGGCAAGCGCCATATAAATTCCGAAGCCTCTTCTTTTAAACATCTCGGAGGTCGTAACGGTAAGTCCGCCGCTTTTTGAAAGTACGACAATAGAGCCGTCCTTGAATGCGATGCTCGGGTCTTTTCCGCCTATCGCCCCTATCCTGCCTACCGAAGGAACGTAACAGCCCAGTGAAGTTCCTCCTACTATAGTAACGCCTTTTTCTTTGGCAAATTCGTATATTATTATAGAATCCCTGATGGGCACATGTTCGGTAATTATATATATAAGTTTAATGCCGTTGTCTATAAGTTCATAGACGGCATCCAAAACGGACGTCGGCGGAACGTAAACAAGTCCGGTATTAACCGAATTTTTTAAATCTTTAGCTTTAAGAGCTTCTTTTACGGTATCGAAAACGGGTACAGGACAGTCGTCCGTAAGCACGGTACCGCCTTTACCCGGCGTTACTCCGCATTTTACTATGCCGGGGAATAATTTTTCCGATTCGATAACGACTTGAGAAGCCTCTCTTCCGGTAATACCTATTACTATAACTCCTGTTCCGTCGTTTAAAAATTTAGTGCCTTTCATATAAATAATCTCCAATCAATTATTTTAACGAACTAAATTATTTTTTATGCAATTTAAATAAATAATATAAAATAAAATTATATTAAGCCGTTATATTAAATTTTTAGATTTTAAAATTTCATATAATTTTTCCGGCGCTTCGGTCAGCGGAAGTTCCGAATCGTATATTACGCCTTCGATGTTATTTTTCTGGAAACATTCGTAAAGCATTTTTAAACCTTTCTGATATTCAGGCCCGCTTCTTCTTACCATCCAAATCAAACCTTCCGGAAATGTCCCTTCTTTCTTCATTTCTTCTATTGCCGATACCAATCCTTCGCCTATCGTTACGTCTATTCTTGTATTACTTGCCGTGCCTCCGCATACTAGAACGGCTTTTAAACCCGGCTTAGAAAGTATTATTTTTGAAATTTTATTCATTTTTTCTGCGGGAGGATTTCCGCCTATATCCGTCAAATTAGCAGGCTTCATTCCAAGCGCAAAAACTGTTTCGGCCGTAATGGTAGAGCCGCCGCCTCCAAAAGTCATCATTCCTATATTGCCGTCTAATTCTACATATGAACCTGCTTTTCCCCTGTGGTCGTCCCTGTCTATCAAATGCGCCGCTTTCTCTCTTTCCGTCAGAGGCCTTCCCATAGCGCCTCTTGCCGTATATATTTTTGAAGGCGCTATTCTGGCATCGTCGTCTATCATGGTTACGGCATCGATGGCAAAAACTTTCTGCTTATCGGGATTTGCCTTGTCTCCAGCTATTATTAAAGGATTAACCTCAAGCAGTCTTGCTTCCGAATTCCAGAATCCTTTATACATATTGGCTATGACTTCGGACATTTGCCTCAATACAGGCTTGTCCTCAAGTCCTATTTCAATAAGATATTCCCTTACTTTATAAGGAAACAGCCCTTCGAGCGGATTTATTTCAAAAGTAAATATTTTAGAAGGGTCCTGCTCTTCGACGTCCATTCCGCCTTCAAGGGAAACTACGAATACTGGACGCCTCGGTTTTGAAGAATATGTAAAACTTACATATAATTCCTTAATTATAGAGGCTTTTTCCTGAAGGATTACGCTTACCGGTTTTTCGCCGTAAACTTCGGCTTCCATTAAAGCCTGAACATGTTCGTTTGCTTCGTCGCCGTTTTTTGCAAATTTTACTGCGCCGGCTTTGCCTCTTTTGCCTACCAGAACCTGCGATTTAATGACTACATCGCCGTACTGCTCTACAAAATCGGTTACATTCTGACCGGGATGCTGAACTACTAAATATTTAGGCGTAGGTACGCCGTACTTTTTAAATATGGTATCATAAGTTTCGTATTCGTAAAGCTTCATATAAAACCTCGATAAATTAATTAATATATTACACTGCGGAATTGAATTCAGCAGCGGTCGCACTTTATCCTCTTATCCTATATTTAACAGCGGATCGTCCGGCGTAATATTATCGCCTACTTTAACGTAAATCGCTTTAACCGTACCATCTGCCGCGGCGTGTATTTCATTTTCCATTTTCATGGCTTCGACCATAGCGACGGTCTGTCCTTTCGTTACTTTATCTCCCTCTTTTACTAATATCTTAGCAACTTTGCCCGGCATAGGAGGAGTAACGTCTCCTGCTTCGATACCTCTTTTACCGTTAGATGCGCCTCCCGCGGAGGTCTTAGAACCGCCGGCTTTTCCGCCGATTACCGCTTCTACTTTGGGAAAAAGCTGTATTTCTTCTAATTTACCGCCTACCCTTACATAATATTTTCTGGGTTTGCCTTCTTCCTGATTTGGAGTTACGCCTTCAATTTTTACGTTAAATTTATCGCCGTGATATGTAACGTCAAACTCCACCGGCGCCGTATTTTCGATAACTCCTGCGCGGGTTTCTATCATGTCTTCGGTACCCGGCGTCACTTCCGGCGTTTCTAACTCTCCGTTTTCCCTTGCTTTCAAAAATTCCATAGCCTGAAGCGGGAACAAGACGTAAAGAAGAATATCCTCGTCGGATTTTGCAAGCGAACCGAGTTCTTTAACCGCCTTATCCCATTCGTTTACGTCTGCGCTGTCGCTTGGACGCTTTGAATAATCCGGTTTGCCGCCTGGTCCCATAATTTTTTCGACAAGATCTTTAGACACCGGTCCCGGAGGCGTGCCGTATTTGCCTTCTATATAATCTCTTACCTCTTTCGTTATCATCTTGTATCTTTCGCCGGATATAACGTTTAAAACAGCCTGAACGCCGACTATTTGAGACGAAGGTGTTAAAAGTGGGGGGTAACCAAGGTCTTTTTCGACGTTCGGAGTTTCTTTAAGAACCTCTTCCATTTTATCGATAGCGTTAGCCTCTTTTAACTGAGCCGTCATATTTGAAATCATACCGCCGGGTATTTTATGGATAAGAACTTTTGCGTTGACTCCGCCGTATTCAGTTTCGTATTTTTTATAATTTTTCCTTATAATTCCGGTTAAAGCTGCTGCTTCCTCCAAGATTTTTAAATCTATGCCCGTATCGTAAGGCGTGCCTTGAAGCGCGGCGACTACGCTTTCCGTAGCCGGATGCGAAGAACCGAAAGCAAGAGGAGAAAGAACCGTATCCAGCATGTCCACGCCGGCATATATCGCCATCATATGATTCATTATGGCTGTTCCGCTCATATCGTGATTGTGAAACAAAATTTTTATTTTGTCTCCAACTTTTTCTTTCATTCCTTTTATTATGTTGTAAGTATCTAACGGCATTATTATACCGGTAGCGTCTTTAAAGGAAATCCAGTCAGGCGCTATTTCTAAAAGTTCGTCTGCGTATTGCATCCATTTTTCGTATGTATGAACGGGGCTTTTGGTATAGCTTATTTCCGCATGACATTCTCCGCCGAGTTCCTTAATAACCTTGCATGCGACTTCGATATTGCGGTTATCGTTTAAAGAGTCGAACACCCTGAAAACGGTAATACCGTTTTTAAGGGCTTTTTCGACAAACTTGTAAACCACCTTGTCGGCTCTAGGTCTATAGCCCACTATGCTCTGTCCTCTAAACAGCATCTGTATTTTTGTATTCGGCATCACGGCTTTAATTCTTCTGAGCCTTTCCCACGGGTCTTCTTTTAAGTATCTTAGGCAGACGTCGTACGTCGCTCCGCCCCATGCCTCGAAAGCGTAAAGTCCTGCTTTATCCATTTTTTCGCATAAAGGAAGCAAATCGTCAGTCGTAACCCTCGTCGCCAGCTTACACTGCTGTCCGTCCCTTGCGGTTAAATCGGTAATTAAAATCTTTTTAGGCTTTGCGATTTCTATCGAGCCTTCTTGCAACATAGTTTCGATATTTTTCATTTATTCCTCCGTTATAGACTATAAACCGTGATACGCCGACAAGGCGGCGCTAATAAAAGCTACAAAATCTTCTTTATCTCTCTGCACTTCATATTCAAAAACATCCGGATTTTCTTTTAAATAATTAGTGGAAAAAAGTCCAGTTTTAAAATTATCTTTTTTAATTATCTTTTTTATAATAGGTATCGTCGTTTTAATGCCTTTAATTTCGTAAGTTTCTAATGCTTCATAAGTTCTGCTTATAGCTTCTTCAAACGTATTGCCCCAGCAGATTAATTTGCCGATCATAGAATCGTAATAAGGAGTTACTTCAAAGCCTACCGATGCCGCGCTTTCTATTCTTATACCGTTGCCTCCTGGAACGTAATAGCGTTCTATAGTGCCGATGCTCGGACGAAAATCGTTTTTCGGGTCTTCCGCATTTATTCTGCATTCTATGGCAAATCCCTTTAGCTTGACGTCTTCCTGTTTTATTGATAATTTATTGCCGGCGGCGATTTTAATCTGCTCTTTAACTATGTCGAATCCGGTAATGCTTTCGGTAACGGGATGTTCTACCTGAACCCTCGTGTTCATTTCTATAAAATATATATTACCCGACAAATCGGAAACGAATTCCATGGTGCCTGCGCTGTAATAGCCTATATCCCTGCATGCCTTAACAGCGGCATCGCCGTAAAATTTACGTTTTTCTTCGGTTAAAACCATAGACGGCGCTATTTCTATCATTTTTTGATTTTTTCTCTGAATAGAACAGTCTCTTTCGCCAAGATGAACTACGTTGCCGAATTTATCGCCGAGAATTTGGAACTCGATATGTTTCGGATTTTCGATAAACTTTTCTAAAAGCAGTTCTCCGTTGCCGAATGCTTTAAGCGCTTCAGCGTAAGCGTTTTCATAATTGGTCTTTACTTCTCCGGCATTGCGGCATAACCTTATTCCTCTGCCTCCTCCGCCAGCGGTAGCCTTAAGAAGAACGGGATAACCTATTTTTTCCGCTATTTCAAGTGCTTCTTCGGCAGATTTTAATATGCCGTCGCTGCCAGGAACGGTAATAACGCCGGCTTTTTTCATAATTTCTTTCGACCTTGCTTTATCGCCCATAAGCCTTATAACTTCCGACGAAGGTCCGATAAAATTAATATTATTGTCTTCGGCGGCTTTTGCAAAATCTTCGTTTTCGGCAAGAAATCCGTAACCTGGATGAATTGCGTCCGCTCCTATAGATTTTGCAAGGTCTATTATAAGCTGATAGTTAAGATAAGTATCGAGAGGGTTTGCGCCTATCATATAAGCTTCGTCGGCCATTTTTACGTGCCGCGCTGTCGGTTCTACGTCGGAAAAAATAGCCGCAGTGGGTATGCCGAGCTCTTTCGACGCCCTTATTATTCTGCAGGCTATTTCGCCCCTGTTCGCTACTAAAATTTTATTAAACATTATTTTAAAAATCCTCCGTCAGATTAATTCGGTTCACTTGGATACTAACCAAGTTTAATGCTGTAGGTTATAGGGCAAGCTTTGTTTACTAAATAAGCAATGCTGCAGGAACTGGTAAGAGCTTCTTCTACGGCTTTTTTAACGTCTTCTTCGGTTATTCCTTTGCCTTTTACTGTAAAGCTTAACATTATTTTCGTGAATACCTTCGGTTTTTCTTCCCTTCTTTCACTGTCGGTATCGACAATTACGTCTTCTACATGTTTGCCCATTTTATGAAGCGCTTCGTATGCATGTATTCCCATGCAGCCTGCAATAGAATATAAGAATAACTCTGGAGGTCTTATTCCCCTTCCCTTGCCGCCGACGTATCCTGCCGCATCTATATTAATTTCGCCGGATTCGCTCTTGCCGACAAAATGAAAATCTTCTTTTTGTTTAACGGTTAATTTCATATAGCCTCCGGAATTGATTTAAAATCTTATTTTAAATTATCGTTTTAAATTATATTTATTCTGTATTTTTAAATCTCTTTTATTATATGTTGACCAAACTCTACGGTGCTTAGTTCAACGGCTTTTTTGTCCAATTTTTCAAAACCTGTGTAAATATCCCTCGTGCCGTTGCCCTGATAAATAGTTCTTTTCACGGCATCGTAAACAAGCTTTGCAGCTTCGTTAAAACCTATATATTCAAGCATCATAGCTCCTGAAAGAGTAATAGAAAGCGGGTTCGCTATCCCCTTGCCTGCGATATCCATGCCTACGCCGTGCGTGCTTTCAAAAAGAGCGTAGCCATCGCCGATATTACCGCTAGGCACGAAACCCGGTCCGCCGACTAACGCCGAAGCAAGGTCGGAAATATAATCGCCGTTTAAATTTTGCGTAATAATAACGTCGTATGCATTCGGATTTAAAACCAACTGCATAAGCATCTGGTCGGTAATAACTTTGGATAATTTTATTTTTCCGGTCGCACCTGCTTCCGTTGAAATTTTATCTTTAAATTCGTCTTCTTTTGCTACTTCGAACGCCCAGTTTAAAAATGCGCCTTCGGTAGCTTTCATTATATTACCCTTACCTGCAACGGCTATAGATTTTTTACCGTTATCTATAGCATATCTGAAAGCCTTTTTTACGTGCCTTTTAGTCTTAAATTCGCTCATGGGCTTTATAGTGATTCCTGCATCTTCAGGTATTGCGTCTTCTTTGACCCCCATTTCTTTAATAAAGAAATTGCGCACCTTTTTTGCGCCTTCGCAACCTGCCATATATTCTATAGCCATATATACGTCGTCGGAATTTTCCCTGAAAATAGTAACGTCCACTCTTTCAGGGTCGGGAATAGGCGTAGGCTGACCGAGATAATAAACAGGCCTGATAGCAGAATAAAAATCCATAGACTGCCTTAATATCGAATTTAAAGATTTTCCGGGTTTGCCTACCGGAGTTCCGAGCGGACCTTTTATGGAAACCACGCTGCGTTTAAGTATTTCTAAAGTCTCCGCGGGCATTCTTTCCAAACCGTTAGATTCTGCTTTGTCTCCTGCGACTGCTTCTACCCAGTATATTTTTTTTGAATCTCCGTAAGCTTTTTTCATTGCGGCATTTACTACGTTAAGCATTACGGGAGTAATCTCCGGACCTATGCCGTCTCCGCTTATAAAAGGTATTATAGGATTATTAGGCACTTCTAAGCTATGGTCGCTTTTTAATGTTATAAATTTGCCGTCTTTAGGTATGTTTATTTTACCGTCCCATAAAAAAACGTTTTCGTTTTTCATTATATATTCCTTTTAAAATTATCGTTATTTTAATTAATTATTAAATTAAACGGATTAAAAAATATGATGGCATTGATTATAATAAAACATTTTTTTAAAATCAAGCAAAAAAAATAAAAACATTAATTTATTTTTTCAAAAATATCTCCGCCGAACGAATAGTTATAAACATCTCCGGTTTCTATATCGTAATGCCATCCGTATATATTTATATCTTTATTTTCTTTAATATAAGGATAAGAATTAAGGTGTTTAAGCTGTTCTTTTATATTTTCCCTTTCGGTAAGCGCCGCTATCTGTTTTTCCGTAAATTTTTCGCCGTTTTCGCCCGCTTTCCTGATGTGTTCGGATACTATTTTTTTTGCGCTGCCTGCAAGCTCAAGCCATTTTTTTGTATGCGGAATATGTTTTAAATCCTGGTCAGACATATATAGAGCCCTGCATCCTCCGCAGTTTGAATGTCCGCATACTACTATATTACTGACTTTTAAAACATTTATTGCATATTCTATAGCCGAAGTCGTCGCAAGATATTCGGCTACGTTTCTATATGGAGGCACTAAATTTGCTATATTTCTGACGACGAAAAGTTCGCCGGGGAGAGACTTAGTTATTAAGGTGGGAACAACTCTGGAATCGGAACATCCGATAAAAAGCGTGTGCGGACTCTGTCCATCCGCTATTTTCTTAAATAGTTCGCTGTATTTTTTATACTCGTTATTATTGAAATCGATAACTCCGTCAAATAAACTTGCCATAACTGCGACCTATTATTTATTATTGATTTTAAAACGAATTATTATAAAAAATTAGTTCTTATTATAATAAAACATTTTTTTAAAATCAAGCAAAAATAAAAACTTTAATCATGCAATAGAACAAAAAACCTCTATAATATGTTCTAACGATTGGAAAAACGTTTAAGAAAAAAGCGTAAGATTTTATTTTACGTTTACGAAAAGTAGCAATTAACATCAGATTGTTGCGTAAAATTAATCTGACACCTTTTTCCTCACCTCTTTTTAGTTTATATATTTTTATTGCCGGTTAAAATCGTTTAAAAAATATTTAAACAGTTTAGAACCGGAGTCAAAAAATAAACCGCTGTTTTGCGCTAACGTTTCGGAATAATTAACGGATGAGTATTTATCTGCCGCCTGTTTTTCCGTTTTAGTAGAAAAACCGCAGAACGGCACCGGTTCCGGAGTATGCTTTTTTAATTTAACCTGATTGTAATGGTCCGGCAAAATCATTACCGTATAATCGCCGAATTTCTTAAGTCCTTCAAGCACTCCTCCGGCGATAAATTTGTCGAAATCTTCTATAGCTTTAAGTTTTAAATCTATTTTTCCTTCATGTGAAGCTTCGTCGGTCGCTTCTACGTGAATATAAACAAAATCTCCGCCATTTAAAGATTTCATCCCGTATTCTACTTTACCTGCATAATTGGTATCCAAATATCCGGTAGCGCCTGGAACGTCTATAACTTTAAGTCCGGCATATTTTCCTATACCTTTTACCAAATCTACGGCGGAAATAACCGAACCTTCAAGTCCGTAAGCTTCTTTCATGGTCGGCATGGAAGGTTTATATCCCTGTCCCCAGAGCCAAATTGAATTTGCCGGCAATTTACCTGCGGCGATTCTTTTTTTGTTTACTTCGTGATTTTCTAATATTTTTTCTGCTTTTTTCATTATTTCGACTATTTCGGAACTTGAAGCCGTGCCGTGAGGAATATATTCGTCTATCTGCAAATCGGGAATGTCATGCGGCGCAACCGTTTGAAGACCGTTTATGTCTATATTTTTGACTACGAGAAGATGCCTGTAGCTGACGCCGGGGTAAAAACGGAACCTGTCGCCGCCGAGTTCTTTCCGAAAAGTTTCAATAATCTGCTTTGCCTCTTCAGTGGTAATATGTCCGCCGGAATAGTCGTGCATATATTTTTTGCCGTTTTTCTCAAGTATATTTACTAGATTAAGCCTGAACGCAACGTCGTCTTTGCCGAGTTCGACGCCCATGCTTGCGGCTTCGAGAGGCGACCTTCCGGTATAATAATTTAAAGGATCATATCCGAGTATCGACATAGAACCTATATCACTGCCGGGAAGACATCCGTCCGGAATAGTTTTCATTAAACCGGTAACTCCTCTTGCCGCCACGGAATCCATATTCGGCGTTTTAGCGTACTCAAGGGGCGTCTTGCCGCCGAGTTCGGATAACGGGGTATCGGCCATGCCGTCGGGGCATAAAATAACGTATTTATGTTTATTCATCTAATTAAATAAATCCTCCTTTTTCAATTTGTGGTCGCCGTATGCTTTGGCGGTGCCTAAAAAGATAAAAAGTCAATTAAATTATATTGTTTCGATTCCGGAAAAGGTGTCATGTGTCAGATTCCGGAAAAGGTGTCAGATTAATTTTTTTTTGCAAATAACTTTTTATGTTAATTGACTGTTTAGTATGCAAAAAAAATAAAATCTGACACCTTTTCCCCCTGACACTTTTTCACACCGGCAATTTCCATTTTGTGACTATCCATTTTGTGACGGGGACAGAATTGAATTCTGTCCCTTTATCCATTTATCTATTTTGTGACAGGGCCAGAATTGAATTCCGGCACTGTATCTATTTTATGCCCATAGCTTTTAGTACCGAGTTTTTATCGCAAGGAACGACGACGGGTTCTTTGGAAACCTTTATGGCGTTGCCGGGGTCTTTAAGCCCGTGGCCGGTAAGAGTCAAAACGCAGACCGAACCTTTTTCAAAAAATCCGCGTCCGTTAAGTTTGATTAATCCGGCAAGGGTAATCGCCGAAGCAGGCTCGCAAAAAACTCCTTCGCTTGCCGCCAGCAAAGCATAAGCCTTTAATATATCTTCATCGCTTACCGATTCTATTAATCCGCCCGACTCTTCTTTTGCTTCTACAGCTTTCTGCCAGCTTGCGGGATTGCCTATTCTTATCGCAGTCGCAACGGTGTGCGGTTCCTTTACTATATGGTTTAAAACTATGGGAGCGGCGCCTTCTGCCTGAAAACCGAGCATTTTTGGAAGTTTTTTTATTTTGCCTGCGGCGAGATATTCTTTGTATCCTTTCCAGTATGCAGTTATATTTCCGGCGTTTCCTACGGGCAGAATATGGTAATCCGGCGCGGTACCGAGTTCGTCCGCTATTTCAAAACTTGCGGTCTTCTGCCCTTCTAGTCTGAACGGATTAACGGAATTAACCAAAGTAACGTCGTAATCTTTTGCTATCTCGCGCGTAATTACCAAAGCGTCGTCAAAATTTCCCTGAATTTGCATGACTAACGCTCCGTGGACTAAAGCCTGAGACAGCTTACCCGTAGCTATTTTGCCTTCGGGTATTAAAACGAAAGATTTTATTCCCGCCCTAGCCGCATAAGCCGAAGCGGAGGCGGAAGTATTTCCGGTGGAAGCGCATATTACGGCTTTGGAGCCGTCAGACACGGCTTTTGATACAGCCATAGTCATCCCTCTGTCTTTAAAAGAGCCTGTCGGATTCAAACCCTCGTATTTAAAATATATTTCTATATCGGGATTTATTATCCCGCATAGATTGCGGGCTTTTATAAGCGGAGTATTTCCTTCGTTTATAGTAATTATATATTTTTCGTCAATTTCGGGTAAAAATTCGCGATATCTTTTTATTACTCCTTCGTATCCTTTAAATACCAAACTTCCCTCCGTCAGTCTTTTTATGAGTTATTTTTTGATTGATTTGTTTTATTTGTTTGAATTACTCGATTTTGTCTTCTATCCTTAAAACCATAGTCTTAGCCGTAATAACGTCTAATTTGTCGCATTTTTCTACGCTCTTAAACAATTCGGCTTCGTTTGCCTCATGAGTGGTGATTACTATAGGAACGGAGCCTTCGACTTTTCTGCCTTTTTGAATCATCGAGCTGATGCTTATAGAATTTTCTCCGAGAATACCGGATATTTTAGACAGCACTCCCGGTCTGTCCATAGCCGAAAACCTTAAATAATACCTTGAAATTATATCTTTTTTTGTTTTTATATTAAGTCTGTTTTTAACTTTAGACATAATAAAATCATGCCTGCTTTCGCCGTTTATTATTCCGGAAATAGTTTCTACCAGATCTCCCATGACGGCGCTGGCGGTAGGATTTCCTCCGGCTCCGTAACCGGTAAGGCTTAACGGTCCGGCAAATTTAGTATTGACTAGAAATGCGTTAAAAACGCCGTCAACCTTCGATATAATGCTCGAAGACGGAATTAAAGTAGGATGAACCCTTATTTCTATTTTGGAGTCTTCGTTTTTGAGAATGCCCAAAAGTTTTATAACGTAGCCGAGTTCTTTTGCGAAACTGATGTCTAACTGCGTTATATTTTCAATGCCTTCTATTATAATATCGTCCATAGACAGGCTCGTCGAAAACGCCAGCCTGCCTAAAATAGCAAGTTTATGGGCACTGTCCGTGCCGTTTATGTCTAAAGACGGGTCGGCTTCGGCATATCCTTTTTCCTGCGCTTTTTTAAGAACGTCTTCAAACTTTCCGCCTTCTTTAGTCATTTTCGATAGTATGAAATTCGACGTTCCGTTTATTATAGAATAGACCGATTTAATTTCGTCGCCCGCAAGTCCGTTTTTGATAGAACGCAATATAGGAATACCGCCGCCGACGGCAGCTTCAAATCCTATATGCACTTTTTTTGCGGCTGATTTTTTAAATATCTCTTCTCCGTGTTCCGCAAGAAGAGCTTTATTTGCAGTAATTATATTTTTTCCGCTTGAAATAGCCTGAAGAATAAAACTTTTTGCCGGTTCTATTCCGCCTATAAGCTCTATTACGATGTCTATTTCTTTGTCTTCTATTATATCGGCGGCGCTTTTAACGAGGAGTTTTTTAATATTTTCCGGTACAGGATGGCTGCCGCCGCGGGTAAATATTTTTTTTATATTAACCGGAACCGAAAATACGCCGTCGATTTCATTTTTCTGCTCGGAAAAAATGTGGTAAAAACTTGAAGCGACGGTACCGAAACCAAAAAGTCCAATGTTGACAGATTTTTTCATATTTTATAGTTTTAACATAATTTATATAATTTAATGAATATTTACAATAAAAAAAGTATTGTTTTAAACGGCTTTGCGTATAAACTCTTCGTTATTTATGAAATGTTTTACTCCTTTAGACGCCTGTCTTATCCTCATCTCGTTTTCCACTAAAGCAAAGCGGACGTATTCGTCGCCGTATTCTCCGAATCCTATTCCCGGAGAAACCGCAACCTTTGCATTATCTAATAATAATTTTGAAAATTCGAGCGATTTAATTCCCGCATCGAGAAACCGGCTCGGTATTTTACCCCATACAAACATGGTAGCTTTGGGTTTTTCTATGTGCCAGCCGGCAAACCTGAAACTTTCTATAAGTACGTCCCTTCTTTTTTTATAGTGCAAAACCATATCGCTTACGGCGTTATGTTCCATTTCTTCGTTGAGGGCTATTATGGAAGCTATCTGTATAGGCTGAAACATTCCGTAATCCAAATAGCTTTTTATTCTGGAAAGCGCATTTATAAGGGTTGGATTGCCCAGCGCAAAACCTACCCTGAACCCCGCCATACTGTAGCTTTTCGACATAGAAAAAAATTCTATTCCTACGTCTTTTGCGCCCTTTGCCTGTAAAAAACTGGGAGCTTTGTATCCGTCGAAAGTCAAATCGGCGTATGCATTGTCATGTATTATATATATGTTGTTTTCTTTGGCAAAATCGACTAATTTTTCAAAAAAATCAAGTTCTACGGTGACGGTAGTAGGATTATGAGGAAAACTTAAAACGATAACCTTCGGTTTAGGCCAAGTCTGTTTAAGCGCCGTCATAAGATGTTCAAAAAAATCTTCGCCCGGAATTAAAGGTATGCTCCTGACGTCTCCTCCCGCAATAATAACGCTGTATGCATGGATAGGATAAGTAGGGTTCGGCACGAAGGCTACGTCGCCTTTATTTATAATCGCCAGCATAAGGTGGCTCAATCCTTCTTTTATACCCATAGTAACGATAGCCTCGGAGTCCGGATCGAGTTCGACGCCGTAATTTCTCTTATACATATTTACTATGGCAAGCCTAAGTTTATAAATTCCTCTGGATACCGAATATCTGTGATTTTTAGGATGCCTCGATGCTTCTATCAGCTTTTCTATTATATAATCCGGAGTAGGAGAATCTGGATTGCCCATTCCGAGGTCTATAATATCGTCGCCCCTTTTTCTGGCTTCCATTTTTATTTTATTTACCTCGGCAAAAACATAGGGCGGAAGCCTTTTAATAGTCTCAAAATCTTCTGTCATGATAAATTTCTCCGAAATTATATAAATAATATAATAGTTTTATATTATATTATTTTGCTCAGATAAAATAAATAATAAAATGAGGTGCGTTTTTAATACGAGTGCTTAAAAAACTTTTCGGCGCCGAAAGAGCTTCTTACAAGCGGAGCGGCAAACACCTGTTTTACGCCTTTTTTGTTTGCATAATTTTTATATTCTATAAATTTATTTAAAGGAATGTATCTTTGTACGGGAATATTTTCAAGTGATGGTCTTAAATACTGTCCTATCGTAATAAATTCTACGCCGTTATCTATCATATCGTCGATAGTCTGAAAAACTTCGCCGTCGTCTTCTCCAAGCCCGACCATAATACCGGATTTCGTAACGATATCCGGCTTTTCTTGTTTTACTGTTTTAAGCAGGTTCAAAGACCTCTTATATGAGCTTGAAGGCCTGATATCTGCATAAAGCCTTTCTACCGTTTCCATGTTGTGTCCGAAAATATCTACACCGCTTTCGGCAACGTCTAACGCGGACTTAATGTTTCCGTTAAAATCGGACGTTAAAACTTCTACGACTTTACAGTCGCTAGTTTTTCTTATTTCTTTTATGGTTTTAATCAAAATATCGGCGCCTCCGTCATATAAATCGTCTCTTGTAACCATTGTTATTACGGCATGTTTTAATTCAAGGGTTTTTACGGCATATGCTACTTTTTGAGGTTCGAGAGTATCGACGGCGGCGGTTGCCGATGAAAGCGCATGCGAGGCAGGTTCTGTGTATCGTGTTTCTATATCCATATGCTCTATATTGCAGAAGGGGCATTTTCTTGTGCATTTGTTGCCGAGAAGCAGAAAAGTTGCTGTTTTATTTGAAAAGCAGAGATGCAGGTTCGGGCATCTGGACGAAGAACAGACGGTATTAAGCTCTTTTTCCTTAATAATTTTAGACGTCTCGAAAATATCTTTTCTGGACTTGATTTTTAGAATCTCTTTTTTTAAATAATCGGGGAGTCTTTCGTTCATTTTATATCCGCATTATCTATTTAATCTAATGCGCTTATTATTATATTATTTTATCGTTTTTTTATTTATTCTGCCATATATATTATCATATTAATATACAGCTTATCCGTTATATAATAATACATAAAACGTCTATAAATTTCAATCGTATTTTGAATGTTTTATTTTACTAATTTTAAAGGTTTTTAAATTTTCGATAAATTTATATAATAATATATCAAGAATGAATAAATTTGACGATAAATATTTTATGAATTTTGCTTTAAAGGAAGCCGAAAAAGCGCTGGACGGCGACGAGGTTCCGGTTGGAGCGGTTATAATAAGCGGCGGCGGCGAGGTTATTTCTTCCGCTTTTAACACGGTCGAAAGCAATATTTCCTGTATTATGCACGCCGAAATAAATGCTATTTTAGCGGCGCAAAAAAAACTTCGCAACTGGCGTTTAGACGAATGTTCGCTTTACGTTACTCTTGAGCCGTGCATAATGTGCTGCGGCGCTATTCTTTTATCGAGAATCGGCAAAGTAGTTTACGGAGCGTCAGACCCGAAAGGCGGCGTTTCAAGTTCTATTTTGGGCGGAAAAATCGAAATTATAGGCGGCATAATGAATGAAGAATCGTCAAGGCTGTTAAAGTCGTTTTTTAAATCGAAACGCGAAAATATAAGGTATAATAAATCTGTAAGCTGATGGGTTTAGCGTAAAATTAATCCGACAAAAAAGTGGTCAGATTAAATTAATCTGACCACTTTTTTGTTTTTTTGCTTTTATTGTTTATTACTATTTATATTAATGCGCCCAGAGCAATAAAACTATGGGTATTATTAAAATCGTGAAAATGTTGACGACCTTAATCATCGGGTTAATTGCAGGACCGGCGGTATCTTTGTAAGGATCGCCGACTGTGTCGCCTGTAACTGCGGCTTTGTGTGCTTCGCTGCCTTTGCGGTACGTCTGCCCGTTATATTCAAATCCTTTTTCTATAAGTTTTTTTGCGTTATCCCATGCCGCTCCGCCGCTCGTCATAGATATAGCGACAAAAAGACCTGATATAATAGTTCCCAATAATATACCGCCAAGAACTTGAGGTCCCATCGTAAGACCGAATACTATCGGACCCGCAATCGGAATAAATGCAGGAAGTATCATTTCCCTTAAGGAAGATTTCGTAACTATATCGACGCATTTGCCGTATTCAGGCTTTCCGGTTCCTTCCATAATGCCGGGAATTTCTTTAAACTGTCTCCTGACTTCGACTACTATGTCGCCGGCAGCTTTACCGACCGACTTCATTGCAAGTGAAGCAAAAATATAAGGAAGCATCGCGCCAAGGAAAAGTCCTATCAGCACCATAGGCTGATGTATCGAAAACGATATTTTTTCTAGTCCAGCTTTTACGTAACCATTTTGTATCAAATTAGAATATTCCCCGAAAAGAACGATAGCCGCAAGAGCCGCCGAGCCTATTGCATATCCTTTCGTTACTGCTTTTGTCGTATTGCCGACTGCGTCAAGAGCGTCGGTGGTTTCCCTGACGTCTTCCGGAAGTTCGCTCATTTCGGCTATGCCGCCTGCGTTATCCGTTATAGGCCCAAACGAATCTACGGCGATAACCATACCGGACATTGAAAGCATACTGGAAGCGGCAACTGCTACGCCGTAAAAGCCTGCGAAGTGATAAGAAATCAAAATTCCAAATACTATCGCTATAACGGGAAGCGCCGTCGCCATTTGTCCGACTGCGAGACCCGCTATAATATTAGTTCCGTGACCGGTAGTAGATGCTTCCGCTATGGATTTAACAGGAGAAAATTCAGTCGACGTAAAATAATCGGTTATTACTATAATTAGTCCTGTTAAAACAAGACCTACTAAAGCTGCATAATAATAATCCATTGCAGAATAGTTTCCAACATGCTTCATAAAAGCCATTGTAAAGAAATAGTAAGCAACTGCGGAAACTATTCCCGTAACAAACAGTCCTTTATAAAGACCCTGCATAATTTTTTCTTTAGTAGGAGCGCTTACGAAAAATACGCCGATTATCGAGGTAAAAACTGCGATGCCGCCCAAAAGAAGCGGGTAAAGTATACCGTGCATTAAACCGCTGCCGCCTCCGTTTAATCCTGCTTTAAATGTCGAATATGCAAGCAGTATAGACGCAATAATTGTAACCGCAAAAGTTTCAAATACGTCTGCCGCCATACCCGCACAGTCGCCTACGTTATCTCCGACCTGGTCTGCAATAACCGCGGGGTTTCTTGGGTCGTCTTCCGGAATTCCGGCTTCTACTTTTCCGACGAGGTCTGCACCCACGTCTGCCGCTTTAGTATATATGCCGCCGCCAAGCCTTGCAAATACGGAAATAAGACTGCAACCGAAAGCGAAACCTATCAATGAATTTATTACACCTTCAAGCCCGCTCGTATGTTTTCCGATTAACATAAAAACCGATATACCTAGTACGCCGAGACCTAAAACCATTAAACCGGTAACAGAACCGCCTTTAAATGCAAACTTCAATGCAGGTTTTACGCCTTTATGGGCAATCTGGGCAGTTCTTATGTTCGCTCGCACAGCATTAAACATGCCTAAGTAACCTGCCAATGCCGATAAAAAAGCGCCCAAAGCGAATCCGCATGCCGTAAGAAGTCCGAACTGAGGCACCCATAATCCGCCGATAAGTATCAATACGAAAATGATGATACCGACTATAGCTACCGTCCTGTACTGTCTGTTAAGAAAAGCCGTGGCGCCTTCCTGAATAGCCTTGGCTATCTGTTTCATTCTGTCCGAACCTTCGTCCTGCTTCATAGCCCATACCGTTACCGCTATGCTGTAGATAACGGCGATAAGACCCGCAATAATTCCGAAAATCATTGCTTTGTCAAATAGACTCATAACCTAAAACCCCCTAAATTAAATTTTTAATTATTATTAAAATTTCTTTAACATTACACATGTTAAAGCATTAATTATTGCTTAGGTTTTTAGCTTTTTCTTTTAAATTTGCAAAATATACGGCAACCGGTCTGTAAGCAAGATGCGACCATTTAGAAAAAGGAACTTCTATTACAAGCATCGGAAATAATATCATTAAATGAATCAGGTATATATAAAAAATAGCCGATACCGAATAGTTATAAACTATAGCCGCCCTGAGCAAAACTCCGCTGACTGCGGTTAAGAACAACAGCGTTACGAACATCCAGTCGGTATGATGGGAAAATTTGCTTCTTTCTATTTTCTTAGAAAATCTTTTAATTATAAAATATATAGTTCCGAAAATTAATCCTATACTGGCAAAATAATCGAATAAAACTATATGAAGATACGGCATGCTGTTTTCGCTTTGAAACCAGTCTAAGAAAAAAACGATGGCTACAAACAGGGATACATAGCTTATCATTAAAAAAAGATGCGCAAGCCAAAAATTATACTTTCCCGAAGCAAGTTTTTTTGATGCAGACTCTTCGGAATCGTCGCATTTTGCATATCTGTACTGCGTAAAAAAATTGAATATTAACGACCAAGCCTCAGTAACGTAAAGACTCAAAGGGATTTTCACGCTTTTATCGCTCAATACCGTCTTGCGGTACATATTGTATATGAAAGACGTCAGCATAATTGCAAGAAAAGCCGATATAGGCCAGTCAAAGAAATAATCTACTTTATCAGGAGATACCGCCTGCGCAAGAGTCGCTCCGGCGGCAGGATGAAGTCCGAATATAACCGCCCACTCAAGCAAAACTCCCAGCGCTACTATTAATATTGCGATGTACTCTGCATATTTAGACTTATATAATATTTTGGAAATCCCCGTCCAGTCGTATGCGCTTATTAAAAAACGGCGCAGCGACATCATAAGTTCGCCCGGTTCTGCTTTCCTTGGACAGTTCTTGGAACATTCACCGCAATAATAGCATAACCACGGGTCTAAATCGGCGGTCAGCTGTTCTTTCATTCCCCATCCCGCCATTATCATTTCTTTTCGCGGAAACGGCCTGTCCTCCGTCGACAAAGGACATACCGCGGAACACGTGCCGCACTGAAAGCATTTTTTAAAATTGCTTTCGCCTACTTCTTTTATATATTTAACCAACTCGTTGTCGGTCTTAATAACTGTGTTATTCAAAATATCCTCCCTATCTTAAAAGCCTTTATATGGATTTGGTCCAAGAGATTTAACTTTATTAACGAAGTCTTCGACTATTTCCGGCAGTTTCATATAGTCGGTATATTCGAGCTGAACCTGCCTGACTCTTTCTTCTTCCAGAACAAGCCTTGTAAGTGTTTCCTTCAGGTTTCCCATTCTGTAAGAAGCCAGTTCCGAACCTTTCGTGAAATGGCACTGATAGTCGTCTCCGTATTTACAGCCCAGCAAAAGAATGCCGTCTATGCCTTTCGAAAGAGCATCGGCATACCATACGTTATTTATAGAGCCGAGACATCTTACCGGAATAACCCTTATATTGGAAGATAATTGCATTTTATTTAATCCAAGTACGTCTAATGCAGGATAAGCGTCGTTTTCGCATGCAAACACAAGTATCCTGTAATTTTCGTCGGTCGGATCTTCCGGAACGTACGTGCTTTTAATCATAGAACCTATAATATCCGGCGAATAATTTTTAAACGATATTATTCTTACGGGACATGCGCCCATGCATATGCCGCATCTCCTGCATCTTTCCGGATTATACTGCGGCGTTCCTTTTTCGTCTTCGTCTATTGCGCCGAAAGGACATTCTTCGGTGCATCTTTTACACTGCGTACATCTTGGAAGGTCAAAAAATGGGTATGTAGTATCGTTTGAACGGGGGTGAACCGCCCTGCCTTTAGAAGTCTGCTCGATGCATTGTATAGCCTTTAAAACCGCTCCTTTAGCATCGTCAACCGAAAAAACCGTATCTAAAGGCATTCTTACCGAACCGGCGGGATATATTCCCGTCCTTCTTGATTCGTAGGGGAAGCATATAAAATTTGAATCCGGAAATCCGTAAACAAGGTCGGGCATTTCTTTACCCTGCCTGTAGGAAAGGTTTAACAAGCCGCTTTTCGGAACCTGAGCCGTCGAAACGGGCACGGAAGGCGGGCAGGATGCTCCGCTTGCAGACTGTATGTTTCCTACGTTTAAAGATGCGGCATTATCTTTTAATTCTATCTCTCCGGAATTCGGAACCATACCCGTAGCGAGAACTACCATTTCCGTATTTATATCGATATCTCCTCCAAAGAGGGTATCTTTTACTTTAACGCCAATGGTATTTCCGCTCTTGTCGAGCGATACGCCGGATACAATGCCTTTAACCATAAAAATACCTTCGTCGTCCTGCATTTTTCTGTAAAAGTTTTCGTATTCGCCCATAGTTCTCATATCTTTGTATATAATGTAAACATTTGCATCTGGATTGTTCTTTCTGATTAAAGCGGCTTCTTTTAAGGAAGACATACAGCAAACGGTCGAACAGTAAGGAAGATGATTTTCGTCCCTTGAACCCGCACACTGAACAAACAATACCGACTTAACCGGCTTGCCGTCCGATTTTCTTTTTAATGCAAAATTTTCGGATTTTCCGTTGTCTGAAAGTTCGGAAAAAAGTTCCTCTAATTCTACGTTTGTTAAAATATCCGGCGTTAACCCGTATCCAAGATTATCTAATTTTTTTGCGTCGTAAGGCTTCCAGCCTGTGGCAACGACGATAGAACCCGCAATCTCTTTAACAGGCTCAGAACCTGAATTTCCTTCCGACGATTCTATTTCTACGTTGAATTTGCCGGGAGCTCCCGATATAGACTTAATTTTAGAATTTTTATATATTTTTATTTTATCGGATTTTTCCGCTTCGTTTATCAGCTCGCCTAATCCTTCCATTATCCAAGTATTTTTATCGAAAGGCGGCTTGGTTTCCCATTTTTTATATTTTGAAAAAGGAAATCCGCCGAGATTCTGCTTTTTTTCGACAAGAATTACGCCGTAACCCGCTTTTGCGGCGTTGACGGATGCGTTTAAACCGGTAACTCCGCCGCCTACTACGAGAACGGTTTTGTTAAGCTCCTGAATTAAAGGTTCCGGAAATGCAGATTTTTTTGCTCTCGATGCACCCATATTTATATAATCTTCGGCAAGAAGCTGGGTATTATTATCGTTCGGCGGGCTTATCCATATAACGTGCTCTCTTAAGTTTACCCTTTCGGTATGAATAGTAAACTGGTCGAAATTAAAAACGTCCTGTTTGGCGCGCATCGAACAGGCGGCTATTACTACTTTATTTATCTTTTTTTCGGAAATATCGTTTTTTATGAGATTTATGCCTTCCGGTCCGCAGAGAAACTCATGGCTTACGCATACTAAAGGCTTATTGGAATCTTTCGCGGTATTGATTAATCTTTCCACATTAAGACTTTTTCCGATATCGCAGCCGGAACATATATAAATCCCCAAATTATTATCCATTTTAACTCCTTCCTAAATAATATCTATAATAATATCTTTTATTATTTTGCGTTATGCTGAATTACCGATAATGCCGCCGACGTCGCCGATTGTCCCGACATATAAACATCCAGAGGAAATCTTGCTACGCCTGCCGAAAATATTCCTTGTTTAAAATTATCGTTAAATATAAATCCGTTTTCATCGATATCTATTTTAATATCTTCGTCTATTTTTATTTCCTTAAGGTCGTCTTTGATGTTTGACGCCATTCCGGCGGCAAGAACCACCATTTCCGCCCTGACTTTATTTTTTTTGCCGGAAATCATATCTTCGACGTCTAAAAGAAGGTCGCCGGTTTCATGGTCTTCGGATATTTTGCCGACTACTCCTTTATTAAATTTTATTTTTTCGTCGCTTTTAACTTTGTTTAAAAAATTTTCGTATCTGCCCGGCGTTCTTAAATCTATATAAAATATGACCGGCGAGGATTCAGGATTTTTATCCCTCAAATACATCGCCTGCTTTAAGGATGCCATGCAGCAAATTGCGGAGCAATATGGAAGATGGTTCTCGTTTCTTGAGCCTGCGCATTGAATAAACGCCACGTTTTTAACTTCCTTTCTGTCGGACGGCCTTAAAATTTTTCCGCCGGTAGGACCGTTTTCTGCGGCAAGCCTTTCCATTTTTACGTTTGTAATAACGTTTTTATATTTACCGTATCCCAAATTTTCTAATTTTTCAACTTCATAAGGCTTCCAGCCCGTTGCAAATATGATATCCGATACGGTTAATTCGATAACGTTCTCTTTTGCATCCAAGTTGATAGCACTGTATCTGCATGCTTCTTCGCATTTTTTACATGCCGAAAATTTGCAGTATTTATCATCTACGCTGTATTTAAGCGGAAAAGAAGATATCGCAGGCAGATATATAGCTTTTGTGTTATCCATGCCGTAATTGAAATCGTTAGGTCTTTCTTCAGGGCAAACCTTAGCGCATTCTCCGCATACCGTGCAGTTATCGTTTATATACTGCGGTTTTTGTTTTATTTTTACTTTATATCCGGTTCCTTCTTTCGCTTTTGTTATTTCTTCGACGTTTGAAGAAACTAAAAAATTTATATTTCCTTCGGTAGACGACTTTATTCTTTTCGTATTGATTTCAAAGCCGCAAAAGGGGGGGCACAATTTTGGAAAATACTTATACATCTGGAGAACCCTGCCGCCGATATACGATTTTTTTTCTACTATATATACTTTTTTATCGACCGCCTCGGTAATTTCTAATGCTGCCGATACGCCGCTATGCCCGCCGCCGATTATTAATACGGCATTTTCATTATTTAGCTCGCTCAACTTTAAATCTCCATTGCTAAGTTTTTATTTATTTAAATATAATATAAAAAATATATAAAGACTTTATACATATTAAAATCCCCTTCTCTATTTAGAGAAGGGGATAGACTTAATTTTTTTATAAATTGTGTTTATAAAATATTAAGTTAGTTTTTCGGTACGATTTCAATATAAGGCTTTTTAAACAATTCCGGCTGTCCGGTCGTTTTATTTAATTTTGAATTGACGAACACCTTCCAGTTCTGTTCGTCAAGTTTCGGATGGTCGGTTCTGTAATAGAATCCCGGATATCTTGTTTCTTCTCTGAACAGTACGTGCCTTAAGTGAAGTTCGCCGACTATAGACCTGTGGTAATTTTCCCATGCTCTCATAAGTTCATGGAGATTTGCGGCCGCAAGTTTAGGCGCATCCTCTTTCAATCTGTTTAAAAGGTCTAACCCTCTTAAAAGACTGGCTTCGCTTGTTCTGTAGAACGTCGAAGTACCGGCGACGTATTCGTCCATAAGTTTATTCAATCTGAACAAATAAAGTCTCGGTTTAATATAATTAGGATTTACGTTTGACTCGGTAGAATAGTCTTTGAATTTTTCAAAAGTTATCATCGGCCCGTACACTTTTTCGGCAAGAACTTTATTGTCGGTATGAACCGTCGGAGTAAAGCCCGGATCGTCAAGTACAAACCTGACTGCCGATTTTGCCGCAATTCTTCCTTCTACGTATGAACCTGAAGAGAATTTGTGTCCGGATGCTCCAACGCCGTCTCCGCCGGTGAAAAGGCCGTTAACGGTCGTCATGCGGTTATAACCCCATTGATATTCCTTAGGAGCTAAATCTTCTGGTCCTGAAACCCACATTCCGCAAGCTCCGGAATGAGAACCTAAGAAATACGGCTCTGTAGGCATAACCTCGGAATTAGTTTCGCCTGGATCTATATCCATAGATGCCCATAATCCGGCCTGCGCAACCGTCATATCAAGGAAATCTTCCCATGCGTCGGCTTCAAGAGATTTCTTTCTCTTTTCGGGAAGGGTTTCAAAAAGCGTCTTCATAGCGCCTGACGTATTCATATAGAACGGGCCGTTTCCTTCCATCCAGTCTTTAAGCATGACATGGTTCCATAAACATGTTGCGGGGACTTTCGCTAGTCCGTAAGGAGCGTAGTCTTGCAGCATATGTCCCCATTTTTGCATGTAGTCCTCTCCGTGAGCATTTAAAACTCTGGATTTAAAGAGCGTAAACCATGCGCCGACGGGTCCATATCCGTCTTTAAATCTGTTTGGAACGAATCTGTTTTCCATCGTTGTCATTTCGGCTCCTGCCTGATATCCCATAGCATAGGTAGAACCGGCATTCCATATTGCATACCATGTTCTTCCCATACCTTCCGCCTGAGACCTCGGCCTGAAAACGTTAACCGTTCCGCCGCAAGCCATAATTACGGCTTTTGCTTTTATAATATATATCTTTGCTTCTCTTAAGCTGAAACCGATTGCTCCCGCAACTCTGTTTTCATGCTTTTCGTCCATAAGAAGTTCGGTAATAAAGACTCTTTCCTTGATGTTTTCTTCGCCGAGAGCTTTTCTTGCCGCTTCGGCAACAAGTACTTTGTAGGACTCTCCGTGAATCATTATCTGCCATCTTCCGGCTCTTAAAGGTTTTGCGCCTTCTTCAATAGTTCTTGTGTCGTCTTCGTCTTCTTTGAATATCGGAAGTCCGAATTTTTCAAAAAGTCTTACGGTAGAATCTACGTGCCTGCCTGTATCGTATATAAGGTCTTCCCTGACTATACCCATAAGGTCGTTAGCCACGTGTTTAACGTAATCTTCGGGCGTGTTATCTCCCAAATAAGTGTTAATAGCGGACAAACCCATTGCTACCGCGCCGCTTCTTTCTATGGCAGCTTTTTCTATCATCGTTATTTTCATATCTTTCGGCGCCCATTTTTTAATTTCGAATGCGGCTCCGCAACCTACCATACCGCCCCCGACTATTAAGACGTCGGTACTGATTTCTTCTATGGTATAATTGTTCAAAACTTCGGTGCTGGTCATTGAACCTTTCATTTCAGCCATACAATTTATCCTCGCAAATTATAAATTATTTTAATTATAAATAAATAAAATGTCTTTTAATTCTTTATTTCTTGGGTGCCGTAAGTTCAACCCCAAGTTCGTCGCATAGACGCTCGTCTTTCAAACTGCCCTGGTTTACCTCGGCTATTCCATGATACGGATCGATACCGCCTTCAGGAGTAGTTCTTATCGGAAATTTAAACCTTTTAATTTTTCCGTTTCTGAATTTTACCGTCCACATAATCGAATCGGAACCTCTCATAGGAATAACGGACGCACCCAACGGCGCAAAATCCTGATAAGATCTTACTTCGATGGCAGACTGCGGACAAATTTTTACGCAGCTATAGCACTCCCAGCACTGGTCTGGCTCTTGATTGTAAGCCTTCATAATGTCCTTATTTAAAACCATAAGGTCGTTCGGACAGATATACTGACAGGCAGTCTTGTCTCTGCCTTTGCATCCGTCGCACTTTTCCGTAATTACAAAACTTGGCATTTCCATACCTCCTTAATTTTATATTTTGTTTTTTTATAAGAATATATATTGTCGCCTTTATATTATGCCGGCAATATAAAATTATAACTGAATTAAATTTCTCCTTTCGCCGCTTTGTGAAGCTTAATTTCTACCTTGTCTTCTTTTGCAAGCGAAGCATAATAATCTTTTAATATAGACAAAACTTCCGGTCTGGAAAAATGGTCGGGGACTTCCTGACCTTCGGACAGTAATTTCCTTAGCATTGTTCCGCTAAGCGTAAGCCTGTCTTCTTTAGGATGCGGACACGTCCTCGTCGAAGCCATGCCGTCGCATTTATGACAATAAAAGGTAAGATCCATTTTTAGCGGTTTTAATTCAAGCGCATTTTTGGGAATTTCGTCGAATATCTTATGCGCGTCAAAGGGGCCATAAAAGTCGCCGACTCCGGCGTGGTCTCTTCCCACTATAAGGTGAGAACATCCGTAATTCTGTCTGAATACGGCATGGAGCAGGGCTTCTCTGGGTCCGGCATATCTCATTTCCATAGGATAACCTGCTTGAACTACGGTATTTTTAACAAAATATTTGTCAATCAACGTATTGATTGCTACCGCTCTGACATTCGCCGGAATATCTCCTGGTTTTAACTTTCCGACTAGCTGGTGTATAAGCACTCCGTCCGTAGTTTCAACCGCTACTTTTGCAAGATATTCGTGGGAACGGTGCATAGGATTTCTGGTCTGAAATGCAGCTACGGTATTCCATCCTTTTTCCTCGAATATTTTCCTAACTTCCGCCGGACGCATATATATATCTTTAAATTCTGTCGGATAATAGCTTTCGCTTAAAACTTTTACTTTTCCTGCGATATTGATGTCTCCCTGAGCCATAACTTTTTGAACTCCGGGATGTTCCATATCCGTAGTTTTAAAAACTTTCTGACATTCATGAGCTTTGTCTATCGTATATTTTTCCGATACGTTAATAATACCAATAATTTCCGAAGTTTCGGAATCTACAAGTGCGGCTTCTTCGCCTATGTTAATTCCGTCGGCAGTTTCTTTTGAAGCGGAAAGTGTAATGGGTATAGGCCAGAACGTGCCGTCTTCCATAGTATAATTATCCACCACGCCCTGCCAGTCTTTTTTTCCCATAAAACCTTCAAGTGGCGTAAATGCGCCTATTCCCATCATTATAAGGTCGGATGTTTCTCTTGACGTCATAGGTATTTTTTTAAGATTTTTAGCTTTTTCTTTTGCGGAACTGAGTTCGCTTCCCGACAAAATCAGGGGTTTTAACTTTTTTTCCTTACCGTGCGGATTTACTAAAGCCATATTTTACTCCGTATATATTTTAAAATTGAATTCTATATATTTAATATTATTTGTTTAAAAAGTCAACATTTATTTTTTTATATTTTAAAATTACGCCCATGTCATCGGATTATGTTCGGTAACTTTTTCTACAAAGCCTTTATAATCTATTACTTTTACGTTTTCTATTATTTCGCTTTCCTGAATTCCTCTTGCTTTTATATCGGCTATAAGACAGTAAACGGCATTTTTTTGCATAAGGTTTTTTAACGCTCCTTCAAATTTTCCGCCTTTTTTTGCGGCATATATTCCGTCTTCGGTTAAAAGCATTATATCGTTTTGCTCTATGTAGTTTATCGCATCGCTGAATGCGGAAGATTCGTACGGAGATTTTTTTACTATGTGCAGCACTTTTAAATTCCTCCTTAATTATTATTCCATAATAAATTTAGGTTTTTATTTTTTAAAACGGCAGTAACGCTTTCATTTCTCTCATCTTTTGCTTCAATGTATTTCTGTCTATTATCTCAACTTCGGTAGCAAGATCGCTTTCGGACATACCTCTTTCTTCGAGAGACTCTTTTTCTACGTATATATGCGAAATTTCAAAGTCGTCTATTAATATAGGATAAGTCATTGAAAAATTTTTCTTTCCCAGAAGTGAAGTATCCTGCCCTTTTTTCAACGAAAATACTCCGTCTCCGGTAAATGTTACGCTTATATCCTGTTCGTATGCGCCGAACATAACCATGGCTTCTATAGCTTCCTGTTCGTATATAGTACCGTACGGAGCGGTTCTGCATACAAACATAACTTTAGTTTTTTCTTGTTCTGACATGTTATGGCTCCTTTATTCAGTATATTTTTTTATTTTTTATTAAAAAGTTATAGTTCTGTCGGATGTTATGCACAGTTCTAACAATTGTCCCAGTCCGGATATTTCTTCCACTTTACATACGGTCTGATTGACTATGCCTCTTCTTTTTCCGGCCGCAACGCAGACTATTAATCTGACTCCTTTCAATTCTAATTCCGTAAGGAGTTTCATAATATTTCTTTCGTCTCTCGGCGGTTCAAGCGTCGCACATCTGTTATAAACTCCGTCGTTATAAAAAAATATGCCCGTTATTTCATGCCCGCTTTCCATAGCCGCTAATATAAAATTATAGGCTGTGTCCATAGCCTGATGCATATAAGGGCCTTCTTTAATAAGAATGCCGAATTTCATTAATTCCTCCCCTGTTAACTAGTTATTTTTATATTATGGTGACAGAATTCAATTCTGTCACCATCACAAATCGTAGGGACAGAATTCAATTCTGTCCCCGTCACAACTTGATACGAACAAATCGGAAATTTACTACATTATTATAGCGTTGCTGACTAACTGATGAATACCGCCGACCATTTCGGCATCTAAGCCGTACAACGGGAATACCTTGGAAAACTGGGTTTTGCATATTGCGCAAATCAAGGCGTAAAAATTTACTCCGTGATTATCTACCGCTTCTTTAACCGTTTGCATTCTCGGCATTGAACCTGCCAGCCTTACGTTCATCACTTCTTCAGTCAATAATCCCCCGCCTCCACCGCAGCAAAAAGTGCTTTCTTTAGTAGTGCCTTCTCTTAATTCCACGAATTTATTTGCGGCGGCTTTTATTAATTCTCTCGGTATAGTAAATTGTCCGCCTACGACGTCGCCTATTCTGGAACCTCTCGCTACATTGCAGGAATCGTGAAACGTAACGACTTTATCGTCGTTTGCGGTTGGATCTAGCTTTATAACTCCGTCTTTTACAAGCCCTAAAGTGAATTCGCAAATATGGGTGGGCTGTTTATATTTTGAATCAAGAAAATCGAAGGGACCATTCATAGTATTGGAATACATATAGGCTGCTCTCCATGCATGTCCGCATTCTCCTATAATGACTCTCTTTACCTTAAGTCTTCTTGCCTCATCCCATATCCTTTTATTGATTTCTTTGGTGTTTTGATAACTTCCTATAAACTTTCCGAAATTACCCGCTTCTGATGCATAGGAAGAAACAGTATAACTTATACCTGCTTTATGAAACACTTTTGCATATCCCTTCAGAGATTCCATATGCGGCATAGCAAAAAAATCAGCCGACGGGGGAACAAGCAAAACTTCCGCTCCTTCTACGTCCATCGGAATTTTTACACCTTTTCCGCCTTCTTCTTCTATTTCTTCTTCTAAGTCGTCAAGAGTATTTCTCAACGCTGCGGCATTTATTCCTATATTGTTTCCGGTAGTATATACTTTGTGAATAACTTCTGTAGTGTATTTTTGTCCGAGGCCTATAGAGTCCATAATCTGCCTTGCCGCCATTGTAATTTCTGCCGTATCTATGCCGTAAGGACAAAACACCGAACACCTTCTGCACTCCGAACACTGCCAGAAGTATGTGTACCATTCTTTCAAAACTTCTTCAGTCAATTCCTGCGAATTTGAAAGGCTTTTAAAAAATCCGGACGGCGTAAAATAATATCTATAAACCTTTCTCATCAACTCCTGTCTTTGAACCGGCATATTATTAGGGTCGGACGTTCCTAAAAAAAACTGGCATTTATCAGTGCAAGCTCCGCATCTTACGCATATATCCATATAATCCCTAACGGCCTTATTGTGGTCCAATATCTGTTTAAATACTCCAAGAGCTTTATCTTTCCAGCCGTCTTGCAGTTTCGCGGGAAAACCGAGCGCTTCCATATCTTCTTTCTGCGCTCCTATCATATGTTCATATGAAGATGCTCCTGGAACTATCTTCGGTATCGAAATATTTCCGTCCAATACCGGTACTTTATATTTACTTTTCGGTTTAGCCATACGTATATACCTCCGATTAATTCGTATACTGAATTAACATTACGGTTATTAATTAATTTATGTTTTGTTATATAGACAGATCCTTTGCATTTGGACGATAGTATCTTTCTTCTATAGGATTATCTGCCATATTTCTTGTCGGCGAAAAGAATATTCCGATGAAATGCATCACTTTGCTAAACGGTATATATAGAATAAGAAGCATTACCAGTGTATAATGTATCAAAAATAAAGGATTTGACGGTATATTCGTAAATTTAAACGTTAAAAGACCGTCCATATATGGACCAAGCTGTTTATCGACCACGGTCAAAGCAGCAGGCGTTAATGCAAAGTTCAAAGACAGACCGGCTATACCGATAAGCATTAATAAAATTAATATTAAATAATCCTGAAAAAGAGATATAAATTTTACTCTTTCTACCACGATTCTTCTCATTATTAAAACAAATAGAGAGATAACCATAACTATGCCGCAGACTATACCCGATATAACGAAATAGTTATACCATGAAGGCAGAGGATTTGTATATACAAAATGGCGCGCAAAATGCATTGCTATCAAAAGAAAAAATGAAATATGAAACAGGTATCCGAATATCCAAGTAGGTTTATTTGATTTATAGAGACTTTTAAAGAAAAAAACTTCTCCCAAAACTCTGGCAAATGCGCCGCTTTTAGTTAGCGGAGCAGGAGTCAGCATAATTTTAATAGGCTGAGGCGTCGTTGCATATTTATATATTCTTAAAACTACGCCTATAACGAAAACTAAACCGACCGAATAAGTAATAAATAAGTATATGGCGGTGGTTACATTAAGAGGTTCCATATTTACTCCCCCCTGAATAAATAATTTAATTTTATTTTATTTGTGTTTATATAATAATCAAGCGGCTTAAAAAGCCGCTTGATTATTTCATAGCTCTTTTTTACGTTAAACGCAGCCTGTCGGTTTTGGAAGACCCGATATTTTTGCAAGCTGTTTTGCCGGGCCTTCGGGAAATAATTCATAAATGAATTTATTTGCTTCTTTTTTGTCCGGTAAATTTTCAAGGCTCATGACTTCTTTCGTCAGCGATTTAATAGCAGGCGCAACCTGAAATTTCTGAAAGTAATCCCTTATCCATTCAATTAATTTCCAGTGTTTTTCGGTTAATTCTACATTTTCCTGTTTCGCAAGAACTTCAGCAAGACCTTTGTCCCAATCTCCAAGATTCTGAAGGTAACCTTCGTCATCCGTTTCTATCGTTTTTCCGTTATAAACAAAACTTGCCATAAATAACCTCCATTAAAATTAAATTTAATTTATTTGAATTCATTACATCATATTTAAAAATATTTAAAAGCTTCATTTACAGCATATCTATATAACCGCAGGGACAGCTTTCGGCGCATTTTTTGCAACCGTTGCACGTCTCAAGGTGAAACTCGAAATGCTGACCTTTCGGCAATTTTTTAACTGCGCTCTGCGAGCAGTATTCAAAACAGCTGCCGCAGTCGAAGCATAATCCGCAGCTCATGCATCTCTTTACTTCCGAAACTAATTCGTCGAAATTAAGGTCGTTTAAAATGCCTTCAAAATCTTTAACTCTTTCTTTAGGATCTCTGGACGTCCTCTTCTTTCTTTCGGCCGGCTGAAAATACGCAAGATACATATTTTTCCCTTCCCTGTTTACAGCGTCGCCGTACTTTATAACTCTTCTTTCGTCGTTAATAACCTGTTCTCCGCTAAACTTTTTATGTATAGCGTATGCGGCATATCTTCCCATTCCTATAGCGTCCGTAACGAGACCGAACCTTAATATATCGCCGCCGGCAAATACTTTATCTTCGCCTGCGACTAAATAATTATCGTCAACTTTTAAAAATTCGTTATTCGGATTTTTAGTCAGATTTTCTAAACCTTTATAATCGGGCTTTTGACCGAAAGAATATATTAAAGTGTCTAATTTTAAATTAAGTTCCTGCCCGCCTTCTATTATTATAGGATGAACCCTGCCCGAAGCATCTTTTTCCGAAAGTTTCATTTTTTTAAGCTTTACGGCAACAGCTTTGCCGTTTTCCGTAACTATCTCGTCGAGCGCAAATAAAAATTCGAATTTTATTCCCTCGGCGTGTCCTTCTTTTACTTCCGTAGAACCTTTTTCTTCTATTTCGGATGCATCGTTAACCGTGCCTTTATTGTATATAAAAGTAACGTTGGCGCCGAGTCTTTTTGCAACCATTCCGGCATCCATTGCGCTGTCGCTTCCGATAACTACCACTTCTTTACCGGCATCTTTAATTTCTCCGGAAGCCGCTTTCTGCAGAAATTCAATTCCGGTATAAACATTAGGAGAATCCGCGCCTTTCATCTTCATTTTTATAGGTTCGTGGGTTCCTATAGCTATAAATACGGCGTCATATTCCGACTTAAGACTGTCTAACGTTATGTCAGTGCCTATACCGACGCCGGTTTTAATTTCAACGCCAAGATTCTTAATGCGCTGGACTTCCGCGTCTATAATATCTAACGGAAGCCTGAAACGGGGTATTCCATATCTTAAATATCCGCCTGTTTCCGGAAACTTTTCAAAAATAGTAATGCCGTATCCCCTTAACGCAAGATGATATGCGGCAGATAAACCTGCAGGACCGCTTCCTATTATCGCAATTTTTTCTTTTCTTTTTACTTCGGTTAATTTTTTATACTGAAGATTATTTTTTATTCCGTAATCTCCTACAAACATTTCTATAGCATTAATCGCTACCGGCGTATCTTTTTCTTTTCTGTTGCATGCGTCTTCACACGGATGGGGACATACTCTTCCGGTCGTCGAAGGAAGAGGATTGGACTCCGTAAGCATATAAAAAGCCTGTTTTAATGAGTCGTCTACAGGCCTGTCGTAAGACTCGCTCTGCGCTATAAGCTGAATATAATCTCTAACCTTTGTTCCATTAGGACAAGTATCCATGCACGGGGGTCTTTTTTCGACGTATTTAGGTCTGTACGGCGACTGAGACATTCCGCCGCCTGTACTCGCCGCAATTTTTGCCGGTTTTTTCGGTTTTTTTAATTCAAGCATAATTTTTCCCTATTTTATTTATTTTTCAGTCGGACAGATTCAATTTAGTCCAACGCTATTTATTATTCAACGTAACGGCTGAAATAAAATTTCCGCCGTTACGTTTTTTTATTATTAATTATTTACTTGTTTTCCGGAAGCGTCAGGAAACTGCCGCCTGCATATCCGTAAACAAGTTTTTCATCATCCATTAAGTCTTTTAATGCTCCTTTAATATCGTCTTTAGTTAAAGCTTCGCTTGCAAACTCCTTTTCCATTTCCTTGACGATATCTATCGGCTTGAACCTTTTTTTTCCTGCATATTCCGTCACAAGCCCTAAAATTTTATCTTCGACTTTCTTTTTAGTTTCATCAGTCATATTATGAGCTCCTAGATACTAAACATTAGTTTTAATTTATAATTTTATCGAAAAACTACAGCCTGGCATGCGAAGAATAGTTCATAGTAGTTTCGCCGAGCCTGAAATCGTCGATATGATATTTCGTGAACGGGAATCCGGTAATCTTAAAGAATCTCGGCCAGCCTATCCTGTCTATCCATTCGCCGACTCTTTCACCTGGTTCTGCGCCTTTTTTATATTCGTTAAGAATTGTTTTAACGGCGTTTACCACTCCCGGCCATCTTGGAGGATCGTTGGGGATAAACGGTATAGCTAATTTAGAGAAAGTCGGTTTAGTTCTGGCATTGGATACTTTTCCGCCGACCCAAATCGATAAGCCGTCGTTTTCGGCGTTAGCTATAGGCATAGCAGGACAGACGGTATAACAGCTTCCGCAGAATACGCAGGTTTCTTCGTTTACTTTTACGCCCGGTTTGCCGTCAACCGTGTCAGGTCTGATAGAGTTTGTGGGGCATGCGGCAATAGTGCTGGGTATTTCGCAAAGATTCCTGAGTCTTTCCGCATCGATTCTCGGCGGTTTTCTGTGTGTTCCTACTATAGCTATGTCCGAAGACGAAACAGAACCGCACATATTTAAACAGCAGGCAAACGCTATTCTTACTTTTGACGGAAGTTTGTCTTCGACGAAATATTCATACAACTCGTCCATAACGGACTTTACGACGCCAGATGCATCGCTTGCGGAAGTGTGGCAGTGCACCCATCCCTGAGTATGAACTATATTTGCAACGATATTGCCTATGCCGCCTACGTTATATCCCATTTTTTCAAGGTCTTTTTTAAGCGGTTCGACGTTTTTTTCATCTTCTATTAAAAATTCAACGTTATTTCTTGTCGTAAATCTTAAGTGTCCGCCGCAGTATTTATCGGCGATATCGCAAATATCCCTCACGAAACTGCCGCTGACTAATCTAGGCGAACCCATTCTCACCGTATATAGTTTATCGCCGCTTTCCGCCACGTGCACCATAGTGCCTGGGTCAAGAATCTCATGATAAGCCCATTTGCCGTAATTATTTTTTATAACCGGCGACAAATATTCGTTGTAATCATGGGGTCCAATATCGGTAAGTCTCTTCTTTTTAACTTCTTCTGCCATATTAACCTCCAAATTTATATGTGATACTAAATAAGTTAATTATTAATTTATTGTTTTAATTTTATAATTTAAAACTATTCTTCTTCGTCTTCGGTAAATTTAATAAACGGATTGCTTCTCGGATGTTCGACCATTTCAGGAATAGGTTCTAATCCTATGCCTTCCAAGAAGGTATTTAATCCAACCCTTCCTATAAGCTCTCCTATTCTTTCCCTGCTGACTCCGTATTCATCCCAGAATTCCCACATATTGGAAATTAATGATTTTATCCATTCGTAATCGTTCTTTGCATCTTCATTTACGTCGTAAAAAGGAACGAGCATCATACCCATTCTAGGACCGGTAACCAAAGGCGCTTTTGCACCAATTAAAATAGAGCAGCCTCTTTCGTCGCCGGCTTTAAGAGCTTTAGGCAGTTCATTTATACAATGCATGCATTTTACGCAGTTTTCGTCGTCTATAACAAGGTTTTCTCCTTCAAACCACATGCACTTTGTAGGACATTTATCTAGAACATATTTTTGAACGTTGAATTTCTTTTTATAATTTTTTACTTCTTCCTGATTGATTTTTATTTTGTCTTTCCATGTTCCTATGAAAGCAAGATCTGACCTTGCCGCAGAAGCAACGCAGTCGTTAGCGCATCCGGAAAATTTAAATTTAAATTTATAATTAAACGCAGGCCTGTGAAGCTCGTCCAAATATTCTTCCGTTAAATGACGGCAAATTTTCATTGTGTCGAAATTTGCAAATTCGCATCTTGCCTGTCCCGCGCAGCATGAAGGCGTTCTTAAATCCGAACCGCTTCCGCCAAGGTCAAACCCTAGTTCGGCTACGGCCTGAAAAACATCTTCAGCCTCTGCCTGAGACATTCCAAGTATCTGAATGTTTCCGGTAGCTCCGTGAAAATTCAGCAAGCCGCCGGCGTGTTTTTCGGAAATATCGGCTAATTTTCTAAGAAAATCGGAATTATAGAAAAAACCTGCTGAAGGTATAATTCTCATAGAATGGCATTCTTTTATTCCCGGATATTTATCGGGATATTCGCTGAACCTACCGACCATACCTGCGCCGTATCCTTTAACGCCCGCCATGCCGCCGTGTTTCCAGTGATTTACTTTGTCATGGTAAGATTCTTCAACTTGCCCCAAAAGGTCTTCGGTTCTTTCGCTCTTTTCTGCCGCTCTTTCTATTTCCCTGACGAAACTTATCCACTTCCCTTTCTTAAGTTCATCAAGAAGCGGAGTCTGGTGCTTTTTACCCATAGTAAAGCCTCCTTTATTTTAAAAAATAAAATTAGAATAATTATAATGCCCCAATATATAAACGCATTATTTTTTAAATAAATTAAAACTTAGTTACAATTTTTATTTATACAATTTTATAGCTATATTTGTCAATAAAAAAATTTACCGTTTTAAAAAAATTAAACGTTATTTTATTTTTTTATATACATAGCTTTTATCTGTTTTATAAAAGCAACCCAGTTTTTGAACCAACCCGGAGAAGACGGAGAATACATATGCGTATAGCAGGCTAAAACGTTCTTATATGTTATACCGTCGGAGAAGCCGTCAACTCCGTAACCTTTTTTCATTTTAAATACTAATTCATATTTGTCTTGAGCCATTTCTAAAAAAGAATGATGAAATTCATGCCCTTTTATTAATTTTATTTTATCGAACCAGAGGCTTTTTTTTCCTTTTCCGTATGAATAAGGCATTAATTTAGTGTATCCGTGACCCTTCGGTTTTTTGGTAAGTTTTACGTCTGCTTCGATAACGCCCGTCATTTCGTTAAAACCATTTTCGTAAGCAATGCTTTTGCAGAGATACATGAGTCCGCCGCACTCTGCATAAACGGGAAGACCTTCTTCTATTTTTTGTTTTATTTCATTTCTTATAGATTTATTATCTTGAAGTTCATTGGAAAATATTTCAGGGAATCCTCCGCCTATATATAATGCGTCGATATCCGGCAAATGCTTATCGGAGATTGGAGAAAATTTAATCAATTCGCATCCGAGATTTTCAAGGGCTTCCAAATTTTCGTTATAATAAAAATTAAAAGCGTTATCGAAAGCAAGTCCTATTTTTATCAAGCCGTTTCTTTTATTTTTTTGCTTTGCGTTATCGGCGTTTAATTTTAAAATAGGTTTTTTTTGGGCATCGGTATAATGTTTGTCAGCAAATTTCGACATTTTTATTATACCTTCCAAATCTATATAGTTCGCAATTTCGGCGGAAGTCTTGTCCACCAACGATTCTATTTCGCCGCCCGACATCGTCGATAAAAGCCCCAGATGCCTCTGTTTTATTGAAAATTCAGGATTATTGGGTATGTTGCCTACGACCTTTAAATCGGTATAATATTTAATAGCTCTAAGCAAATTTTTCTCGTGTCTTTTGCTGTGGACTTTATTAAGAATAACGCCTTTGATATCAACATTTTTATCAAATTCTTTATAACCCAATATTAAAGGAACAACCCCTCTGTTTAATTCTCCTACGTCTATAATAAGTATAACGGGAAGTCCCAGCAGTTTCGCCATTTCGGCGTTGGACGATTTTCCGTAAATATCTATCGAATCGTGCAGGCCGTGGTTTCCTTCTACTATGC
The DNA here is from genome assembly GCA_008534395.1 of Candidatus Acidulodesulfobacterium acidiphilum. Classification (NCBI taxonomy): domain Bacteria; phylum Candidatus Acidulodesulfobacteriota; order Candidatus Acidulidesulfobacterales; family Candidatus Acidulidesulfobacteraceae; genus Candidatus Acidulidesulfobacterium; species Candidatus Acidulidesulfobacterium acidiphilum. Next base: position 825 of record SHMQ01000016.1, on the reverse strand, counting down.
TTATGTCAGAATTTAAAGAATATTTTAAGAAATGTTTCCTGATTTTATCTTTGGACATAAAATAGAAATCCAGATTATACGTCCTGTTTCTCGAAGCTATATTCAGCCACATTGGATCGATAAAATCAGGGCCTTTTTTGAACGGCTGGACGGATAAACCCCTGTTGCTCAACAAACGCGACAGAGCTATAGAAATAGTAGTTTTACCCGAATTCCTTTTAGCGGCTGAAATGTAAATTCCGTTAATAATATTTCTATTATTATTTCTATTATTCTTTTTATATTTTTGGGTATTTTCAACCTTAATCATCCTGCTTCCTGAGTTCCGTAATTTTTGAAATCAAATTTATCTTATACGAGGAAAGTTTTTTCCCTTGAGCTTCCGCTTCTTCTTTTCTATGTTCTACGGAATATATCCTTTCGATACCCAGGATGAACAGAGCGAATTCATATTCGGCAGATCTGTCTTTATCGAAGTAGTGCTGATGAAAAGCAAATTCATCGTCTTCTTCTATTATTTTGCTTATATAAAACGCTTCGAGTTTAGCCTGCAAAGGAAGTCCGTCGAAATATTTAAGGAGTTCGAGTATAAACTCTTTGCTCAGTTTGGTAATTTTCGTAATATATTCTATATCGTATTTAAATTTCATATAGGCGGCTGAGTAAATGGCGGAGAGAGAGGGATGAGCGCCCTTCGGACGCTAAAAGCGACGAACCCCCTTGCGGGCTAACGCCCTTCGGTTGTTCGAACCCCTCTCTGTACCGTCTTAATTTTGCTTTATTATTATCTCTGCATTTATCATAAAATGGCGGAGAGAGAGGGAT
>SHMQ01000015.1 GCA_008534395.1 Candidatus Acidulodesulfobacterium acidiphilum | reverse complement strand
AGGTTTATCTATATAATTTTCAATAAAATTAAGATATACATCTCTTTGAATAAGTGCTAAATTTTCATTTTCCATACTTTCGATTATACTATAATATTTTATGAAATTCAATAATGTTTTAGATTATAATCGAAACTTATTGACTAATTTATCTGGATTATATTTACAGGGTGGGAAGAGGGAAGAGGGAAGGGTAGTTAAATGTGTCTAACATTCATTTAAATTTCTAATAAATAATGCAATTATGGCATAATCCTTATTGTGTAGTTAAGCAAAAATAAATTATTTTATATCACCGTTTTTAAGTAAAAATGATGTCTGATTTATTTATTTTTAAAAAGAAGTCAAAGTATGTTTTGTAAGGGCGAAAGCGGTTTGCCCGCAAAAGCAGGCGGAAGTAAGATACGAAGGCGGGCGTTTATAAAAGCGAAGCTTTTATGCCCGACGGAGTGAAATAAATCTGGCATCATTATTTTACAGGCGGGAGTAAGGGAATAAATAAATCTGACCCCTTTATTTCAAAATTTTCTATCGGCAATTTTGGGGGATGAATTTTATTGACAAAGCTGGGGTAATATTGTATATTTATTGTCGAATATTTAATATGTAGTAAATAAATAGAATGTTATGCGCTTTATCGATATATTGCGTAAATCGGCATAAAGCGTAAATTACCAAGTAGCTTAAATAGAAACGAAAAATAAATGAAGAAGTGCAGTGGAAGAATCCGAAAAACAGACTTACGTTTCCGAAAACAGCGATGACGGAAGAGACATTTATGAACCCGCGGCGGTTTCGGCAAAAAAGTTTAAGCTTATACTCCCCTTAATAGGCAGGGAGGTAAATTTACTTTGACGAACGTTATCTTATGCGGAGGAAACGGAACGAGGCTGTGGCCTATTTCGAGGACTTATTTCCCCAAGCAGTTTTATAAACTTATAGGAGATATGTCTTTGTTTCAGCTTACCGTATTAAGAAACAAAGATTTATGCGGCGATTTCATAATCGTAACCAATAAAGACCAGTATTTCATCGCGCTCGACCAGCTCGATGAAATCGGCGTTAAGAACCGCAGGTTTATTTTAGAGCCTGCTCCAAGAAATACCGCTGCGGCCGTCGCGCTGTCATGCTTAGACGCCGCCGAAAACGGTTCGGATTTGGTTTTCGTTACCCCGTCCGACCATCTCATAAAAAACGAAGACGCTTATAAAAATATTATAGATACCGCGCGGGACGAAGCCATGAAAGGCGGCATCGTTATGTTCGGCATTAAGCCGGCGTACCCCGAAACCGGTTACGGCTACATAGAAGCCGGAATGCCCTTAAAAACCGGAAATGCCGCAATATCGCCTGTTTTGTCTTTTAAAGAAAAACCCGATAAAGAAACCGCAGCGAAATATATTTCGGAAAAGAATTTTTACTGGAACAGCGGAATGCTGATGTGCAGACCAGAAATACTGCTTAAGGAGCTTAAGTCCCTGTGCCCAACAATTTACGAAAATTCAGGGGAGGCTTATAAAAACGCGTCTAAGGACGACGGCATGATAAGGCTCAAAGAAGCTGATATGCTTAAAATAGAAGAAAATTCTATAGATTTTGCCCTTCTGGAAAAGACTAAATCGGTTAAGGTCGTAGAATCAGATATAGACTGGTCAGACCTGGGAAATTTCGATTCTATTTATAACGAGCTGGAAAAAGACGAAAATAATAACGCCGTAAGTTCGAAAGAAGATGTCGTAGGCATTAACTCCAAAAACAATCTTATAATGTCCGGCGGTAAAATGATTGCCGCTATAGATATAGAAGATTTAATAGTTGTTAATACCGACGATGCTATTTTAATTTCTAAGAAAGGTTCTTCGCAGAACGTTAAAAAAGTCGTAGATGAATTAAAAAATAGAAATTCCGAACTTCACACCCATCATCTTACCGTCCACAGGCCTTGGGGCTCATATACCGTTTTGCTCGAATCCCCCCTTTATAAGCTTAAAAAGATTTCGGTAAAACCCAGCGCGAAACTTTCGCTTCAAAAGCATTTTCACAGGTCTGAGCACTGGATAGTAACTAGCGGAACCGCCCTTGTTACCGTCGGCGATAAAGAAACGCTTTTAAGAGCCAACGAATCTACCTATATACCTGTGGGTTTCGTCCACAGGCTCGAAAATCCGGGTTTGATACCGCTGGTTATAATAGAAGCGCAGGTGGGTGAATATCTTAAAGAAGACGACATAGTGAGATTTGAAGATATCTATAATAGAAATATAATATAATACATAATATATGTAAATTTTATAAAATTTAAAATAAGAACAATACAAAATATAAATACAACAAAAATAACTTGAATTTAAAATCCGTTAATGATTAAATAATGGCTGAAAAAATAAACAGGATTTTTTTGGAATGTTCCGAAACCTATATAGAAAATTTAAATACGGGAATACAGAGGGTCGTTAAAAATATAGTTAAGCGTTCGGAAAAAATGTCTAAAAAATATAAAGTACCGATAATTCCAGTCGTATTAGACTCTAAAAACGGCTATGTAGATTTGCAGTTTTTTTTGAGCCAAAGAAACGGTAATAACAAATGCAATAACAACGATAATAAACCGCAAGTTAATAAAATAAAAAAAATAAAAGAATTTATTAAAAAAATTTTAAAAGAAAATTTTAAATTAAAGGAAACCGACGTTATTTTTAAATTTTCAAAATTTTTATGGATTTTAATGAAAAAACTGAAATATATGCTTATCGGTTTTCGTCAGGTGATTCATTATTCGTTGTTGCCTATATCGTCGGAAAAGACTATTATTCCTCAGGAGGGAGATTTATTAATTTTATTGGACGGTTTTTGGGGTTACCGCTATAATAATTATTTTACTTATTTTTGCAGACGATTCAAACAAAAGGGCGGTATGATAATTGCGGTTATTTACGATATAATTCCCCTGACCAATCCCGAATTTTTTGAAAAAGAACTGGTTGAGCGGTTTAAAAAAAAAATTTATGCTTTTAAAAATTTAGTAGATGTAATAATGACTATATCGAAAAACGAAGCGGAAAATATAAAAAATTACCTTAAAGACAATCTTAAGATAGAGAATAAGAAAGTTTTATATTTTGAACTAGGTACCGATTTTATCGATAAATGTTTAGATGAAAGCTTTTATAACGGCGAAAGTTCCAACCTTATTATACATGAAAATTATGCCGTTATAAGAAACGAACTAATAAAATTAAAAGAATTAAAAGCGGCAAAAACTTCGAATTTATATTTGATGGTTGGAACTATTGAGCCTAGAAAAGGTCATAATTATACATTAGAAGCGTTCGAAGAATTATGGAGCGGCGGTTTTAACGGATTTTTAGTCATCTCCGGAAGGATAGGCTGGAAGATAGAAGATTTGCTTAAAAAAATAGAAAACTCTCCTTGTTTAGGCAAAAACTTATTTATTTTTAATGATTTAAGCGACGAAGAATTAGATTTTTTATATAAGAATTCTGATGCGGTAATATGCGCTTCTAAAAGGGAGGGTTTCGGTTTGCCTTTGGTTGAAGCGGCATTTTGCGGTAAAAAAGTGTTTGCAAGCGATATACCGGTTTTTAGGGAAATTGGAGAGAAATACCCCGTATTTTCGTATTTTAAAGCTCAAAAATCGGGGCTCATTCAAGCTATTAAACAATTTGAAAATACAAAGAAAGGAAAAGGAAAGGTTTTAGAAAAAATAAACGCCGATTTCGACGTCTCCAGTTTAGATTTTAATTCTGCCACTGCCCCTGATTCCCATACAAATGCAGACTATTTAACTTGGGAACAATCGGTAGATACTTTTTTTTCTAAAATATTTGCTTTATAAAAAAATATAACAATTATAATACATTATAATAATAATTAAAAATGTCACTTAACAATAGCAGTAAAAACAGCATAGCCGAAGGATTTAACATATTAATTAAATACAGATATCTGATATGGGTTTTATCCCTTAAAGAGCTTAAAACGCAGTACAGAGGGTCTTATCTAGGTTTTTTCTGGTCGCTCGTGAACCCGCTCTTACTTCTTATCATCTATACCTTTTTGTTCGTCGTAGTATTCCATAATACCGCCAAAGCCTACCCGGTTTATCTTTTTTGCGGAATACTTCCATATACGTGGTTTCAAAACTCGATTATAATTTCCACAAGCTCTATATCTAACGCCGGAAGTTTGGTTTCTAAGTCCCTTATTCCGCCGGAAGTCATAGTTATGTCGAAAATTGGCTCGAATTTATTAAATTATCTGCTGTCTATTCCTATCCTTATATTATTTATTTATATCTTTAAATTGCGCATAGGGCTTCCGGTGATATATTTTCCGTTAATAATCGCTATAACCTTTTTATTGACGGCTGGCATAAGTCTTTTTTTTGCCGCTCTTAATGTTTTTTACAGGGATATTCAATTTATAATTCTTAACCTTACCACCTTTATATATTTTTCTATGCCGATTATGTATTTTGACAAACAACTTCCGATAAAATTGCGCCATATAATATATTTAGACCCAATAGCTTACGTTATGAAATGCTTTCAGGATATTTTTTATTATAATATGTTTCCCCGTTATTATTATGTAGCCGGAATTTTAATTGTTTCCGTCATCGTTTTTATGCTCGGTTATTCATATTTTGCCATAAGGAAGGAACTGTTTAGTGAATTTATATAATATGCACCGTTATGATTCAGAATATGCTATCGAAGCAGAAAATATTTCTAAGGTTTTTAGAAGATTGTCATCGCATACGACGCTTAAAAAAGCTTTTATAGATTTAATTACTTTCAATAAAAATAAACAGGTAAAAATGTTAAAATTTACGGCCTTAGAAAACGTAAGTTTTAAAGTAAAAAAGGGAGAAACGTTCGGCATAATAGGTCCTAACGGCGCCGGAAAAAGCACTTTGTTAAAAATATTGTGCGGTATAATGAAACCCACTACCGGACGCATTGCCGTCAACGGTTCCTTGTCTGCCCTCCTTGAACTCGGCACCGGTTTTCACCCAGAACTTACGGGCAGGGAAAATATTCTTATAAACGGACTGATTTTAGGTTTAAGCAAAAAAGAAATAATGACTAAATACGACGAAATAATAGAATTCAGCGGCGTGAAAGATTTTATAGACGAGCCTATTAAGACATATTCGAGCGGAATGCAGGTAAGGCTTTCTTTTTCGGTTGCCGTAAACGTAAATCCTGATGTTCTTGTATTGGACGAGGTTTTAGCGGTAGGCGACGCCGAATTTCAGGCTAAAAGCAGAAAAAGGATAGAAGAGTTTATTAACGGCGGAAGAACCGTCTTATTGGTAAGCCACGATAAAAAATCGATATTAGACTACTGCAGCGAAGCTATGCTTCTATATAAAGGGAATGTTGTTGCGACAGGGCAAACACGAGATGTGGTAGATAAATATGAAGAAATTGAAACAGCTAAAAATTAAGATAATTTTAAGGTATTAAAATTAAATTTTAAATAGGATTTGATTAATTGAAAAACAAATTTGCAGATTAAAAAGCGATACCTTTCTAAAATTTGTTTCATTGATGTTTATATTAGTTTAATTTTTTTATTTTATATTGTTTTATTTTGAAAATAAATAAAAAACGGGTGCAAAAAAACCATACATAGTAGATTAATTTTGTGTTGCAGAATTGAAGCATTAATGCCAATAAAGGCAGGAGCATTTTAATGACGGAAGATAATTTTTATAGAGATTTTGAGAATAAAAATCGTGGCTCACGAGAATTAATAAAAGAAAGACTTAAAGTGTACTTGCCTTTTGTATCGCCATTGCATGTAATTTATCCTGATTGTGTAGCGTTTGATATTGGTTGCGGTAGGGGAGAGTGGCTTGAATTAATGTCTGAAATTGGTTTTGAAGCTTACGGGTGTGATATTGATGAGGGCATGTTAAGGGCTTGTTATGAGCGAGGTTTGTCTGCAACAAAGCAGGAAGCAGTGTCTTTTTTAAAATCTTTGCCAGATGAGAGTCATGTTGTGATATCGGCATTTCATGTTATAGAGCATATTTCGTTTGACGACCTTAGAACTTTAGTATCTGAGTCTTTGCGAGTTTTAAAACCAGGGGGGCTATTGATACTTGAAACCCCAAATATTGAGAATATAAATGTAGCTACCAATAATTTCTATTTAGATTCTACACATAAGCGTCCGATACCGCCTTTGATGTTATCTTATCTGCCGGAATATTACGGTTTTAAACGAGTTAAACTTTTGAGATTACAAGAATCATTAGAACTTGCAACTAAAGATAAGATAAAATTGATTGATATACTTAAAGGCGTGAGTCCAGATATTGCTGTAGTTGCGCAAAAAGATGCATCAGTCGAAATTATGAGTTTGTTTAACCAAGCATTTAATGAAAATTACGGCATAACCTTGGATGATTTAGCTGAACGTTATGATGTCTTTATAGAAAATAAAATTGATTTTATATCCAAGGAACTTCAGAGCGTATATCAAAGCAAATCGTGGAAAATTACAAATCCTCTTCGTAGATTAGCCAAGTTTATTAGATGGTTTAAGAACGGTTCTATTGCTTGGCTTACATTTGCGCCGCAAAGCAGGCCAAGAAGAATTGCCAGAAAACTTTTAATAAAAGCTAAAGATTATGTTTTAAAAAAACCAAAGCTAAAAGCCAAAATCAAATTAGCCTTAAAGCCATTTCCTAGTTTGCTTATTAGGCTAAAAAGAATTGGATATAGTAACATTGATAATACAGAAGTTAAATCCAAGGAACTTCAGAGCGTATATCAAAGCAAAGACGAACTATCCAAGGAAGAGGTATCTGATTTATCTCCTCGTGTGCAAAAAATATATTTGGATTTAAAAAATGCTGTTGAAGAAGGAAAAAATAAATGCGTATAGTATTGGATTTACAGGCATGTCAAACTGAGAGCAGATTTCGCGGCATGGGTCGTTATTCTATGTCATTAGCTAAAGCAATAGCTAAAAATGCCGGCGGTCATGAGATATGGCTTTTTTTGAATGGTCTCTTTCCTGACACAATTCCATACATCAGGCATTCATTTGAAGGTCTGATACCCAAAGAACGCATTTTTGTTTTTTCCGCTCTCGGACCCGTTGCGGAAATAGACCCGCAAAATGAATGGCGCACAAGAGCCGCAGAGCTAGTCAGAGAATACGCATTATCCCAGATTAAACCGGATATAGTTCATATAAATAGTTTATTTGAAGGATACGGAGACGATGCCGTTACATCTATAGGGGCGTTTGATTCAACAATACCAAGTGCCGTAACTTTGTATGATTTAATACCTTATGTTGACCCTGAAAATAGTTTGCCTAATGAACAAATTAAAAAATGGTATTATAGAAAAATTCAATCGTTTATAAAGGCGAATATTTTTTTAGCTATTTCCGAATATTCAAAAAAAGAGGCGGTAGGTAATCTTGGAATTGCGGAAGAAAATATTATAAACATATCTGCAGCTATCGATGAGAACTTTAAGCCGCTTAAATATTCGGAAGAACAAAAAAGCTCTATACTTAGCCGTTATAATATTAAAAAGTCATTTATTATGTATTCTCCCGGCGGCTTTGAAGAAAGAAAGAATATTAAAAAGTTAATAGAAGCATATAGCTTACTTTCTAATAGCATTAAAAAAGATTATCAGCTTGTTATTACAGGTAAAATACACGAAGAAACTGAATCCAATTTACTAACCCACGCAAAAAAATTTAACATCAACAAAAGCGAACTTATATTTACCGGCTATCTTGAAAACGACGACCTTATAACCATGTATAACCTTTGTAAGCTGTTCGTCTGCCCTTCTTTGCATGAAGGTTTCGGACTGCCTCCTCTTGAGGCTATGGCATGCGGAGCGCCGACAATAGGTTCAAACCGCACAAGCATTCCTGAAGTTATAGGCAGGCAAGATGCATTATTTGATCCCTTTAGTGCAAAATCTATTTCCGACAAAATATCTGAGGTACTAACAAACGAAGGTTTTTTTAACTCTTTAAAGGAACATTCTTTAAAACAAGCAAATAAATTTTCATGGGATAAGTCGGCAAAAAAAGCATTTGATGCATTTGAGATGCTTAATAAAAGCTATAAAGGTGCAGTATCAATATCAACATCAAATAGCAGAGCGTTATATAGACCGCGTCTTGCATTTTTATCGCCATTACCTCCAGAAAAATCAGGTATTTCAAACTACAGTAAAGAACTTTTGCCCAAACTTGCATTATATTACGATATTACTATTATTGTTGACCAGCCTAAAGTTGAAGATATATTGTTAAATGCAAATTTTCCAATTAATGACGTTTTATGGTTTGAAGCCAATATTAAAAAATTTGACCGCATATTATTCCAATTTGGAAATTCGCCATTTCACAAGCATATGTTTTCATTATTAAAGAAATATTCCGGGGTAGTAGTGCTTCACGACTTTTATTTAAGTAGTGTAGCTAATTGGATGGAAAATTCAGGTTATGCCCCATGGTTTTATAGACAATCTTTATACTATTCGCATGGTTATAATGCTTTGATTTTTTTAAAAGAAAACGGCGTAGGTAAAACGAAATTTACTTTCCCTGTAAATAAAGAAGTTTTAGATAACTCAATAGGCGTTATTGTTCATTCACAATATTCAATCGAAAAAGCTAAAGAATATTATGTATCAAGTTTAGATTATAAATTTTCATATATTCCTCAATTACGAAGTTTAGCCAAAAAAACTGATTACAAAGATATTATTGATACAAGGAACATGATTGGTTTCGATAAAGATGATTTTCTTATATGTTCATTTGGTTTTTTAGACGAGACTAAACTAAATCATCGTCTATTAAAATCTTTTTTAAACTCATCTTTATCTAAAGATAAAAATTGTCATTTGATTTTTGTCGGGGAAAATCATGACGGCGATTACGGCAAAAATATTTCTGAAATGATTAAAAACAGTGGATTAGAAGGAAATATTAAAATCACCGGCTTTGTAAATGAAAATATTTACTGCCAATATCTTTCGATTTGCGACATCGCTGTACAATTACGTAATTTAACTCGAGGAGAGACTTCAAGAGCTGTTTTAGATGTTTTAGCTTTTGGATTGCCGCTTATTATTAATGCGCACGGACAGATGGCTGAATATCCAGAAAATATTTTAATAAAACTTCCTGACGAATTTGACGACGATAGTCTAATAAAAGCTCTTGAAAAATTAAAAGATGAACCTAAATTGCGTAATAATCTTGGTCATTTAGCGCGAAAATATATCATTGAAAAACATTCTCCTAAAAAAATAACTAATGATTATTTTAATGCTATAGAGAATTTTTATTTAAATAGCGAAAATACTAAATATAAAAATTTAATAAATTCATTGAGTAATATTGATACAAATGTAAAACCTGCCAATGCAGATATAATATCAATATCAGAAGCAATTGCAAACGGCTCTTTTAAAACATCTAAAAGGCAGCTTTTTATTGACATTTCTAATTTAACTAAATTAGATTTAAAAACCGGTATCGAAAGAGTTACAAGAGCTTTAATGTTAGAACTTTTAAAAAATCCTCCAAAAAATTTTAGAGTTGAACCTGTTTATTTTGACGGACATAATTATCGTTATGCACGCAAATTTACTTTTAATTTTTTAAATATAGAACAATGCGAATTTAACGACAGTATTATTGAGCCTAACAGAAATGATATTTTTTTAAATCTTGAATTAAATGTTGAATATTTAGAGGAAAAAAAGAAAATATTAAGATTATATAATTATTACGGTATTAATATTTACTATACAGTTTATGATTTACTTCCGGTTAGACATCCTGAGTGGTTTCCGCCTGATTCTGATAAATTATTTAAAAATTGGTTAAAAATGGTTCACGAGGTATCTTCGGGGTTATTATCTATATCAAAGTCAACAACTGATGATTTAATAAAATGGCTTAAAGAAAATAATTGCAATCGTATAGAGCCTATGATTTTTGGATATTTTCATCTTGGAGCAGATATAACGAATAGTTCTCCTACAATAGGCATATCAAAAGATAATAAATTTTTATTGGACAAATTACATGCAGAGTTAAGTTTTTTAATGGTAGGAACAATAGAACCTCGAAAAGGTTATTTGCAGGTTTTAGAAGCATTTAGTTTGTTATGGCAAAAAAATATAAACATTAATCTTATAATCGTTGGAAAAGAAGGCTGGAAAGATTTACCAATAAATCAAAAGAGAACTATACCTTTGATTTTATCTATAATCAAAGAACACAAAGAACTTAACAAACATCTTTTCTGGCTTGAATGTATTAGCGATGAATATCTTGAAAAAGTTTATGAGGCAAGCACTTGCTTAATTGCGGCAAGTGAGGGCGAAGGTTTTGGACTTCCTTTAATAGAAGCTGCCTTGCATAAACTACCGATTATTGCCAGAGATATTCCAGTTTTTAGAGAAGTGGCGGGCAACTATGCTTTTTATTTTGAAGGTGCTAATTCGGAAGATTTGGCAAAAGCGATTAAAGATTGGCTTAATTTATATAAAGAAGGAATGCATCCAAAATCCGATAATATGCCGTGGCTCACTTGGAAACAAAGCGCAGAGCAACTTATGGACGTAATTTTTAATAATAATATATTTAAGAAACACAACAAAACGTTATCGACAAACATTAAAATAAAAGCAAACACAAATGCTTTAAATTATATAAAAAGTTGGATAATTTAGACAATATTGCTAATGACTCATTGGTTGAACAGAAAGCAATTGATGAACATTTGAATATTATCCATGCCATTAGATGCACTATGGTCAGATATTTATTGCCCAAAGGCGAAATTATTTTAGATTTGGGTGGCGCAAATTGTCAGCTTTACAAAATGGGATATACTTATAGATTTAAGAGGTTGATTTTAATAGATCTTTCACCGGAAGAAAGACTATTTTATAAGGAAATAGTCATTGATAATGAATGTCAATTAGGAGAAGTTATAGTTCAATATTCCGATATGACAAACTTGGCTGGAATAGAAGACTCAAGCGTTGATTTTGTTTGGTCAGGGCAAAGCATAGAACATGTTCCCCTAGATTTAGGTGAGCATATGTGTAAGGAAGTTTTTAGAGTTCTAAGGAGTGGTGGTTCTTTCTGTTTGGATACTCCCAACCGGTTAATAACACAAATACATACTCGTTCAGTGGGCGGGGGATTTGTTCATCCAGAACATTGCATTGAATATTATCCTCAACAACTAATGACAATTTTGGAAAACACAGGTTTTATAATTAGCGAGGCATTAGGATTGTGTGAAATGCCATTAACAATATCAACAGATAAATTTCATTATACGGACTTTGTTTTTGGTAGGCATTTTACTAATGAGGTTTCTAATGGTTATATTCAGTATTATCATTGCATAAAACCATAGAGGATTATTAAAATTGAATTTACTTAAATATTTAACGCTTCCTAATAAATTAATTTTTTTATAAAATTTAAATAATGTTTAATAAAAATAGCAAATTTTTTTATTCCATAAGTTCATTAATCCCTTATTTTTTGTTCCTTGTAGTATTGTTTTTTAAATTTAAAGGATTAATTATAAATGGAAAAATTCTTTATTACGGTGATATCGAAACTTATTTTATGCCAACTAAAATATTTATTGCAAGGTCGATTACTGGAGGTAAAATCCCTTTATGGTCACAAAGTTTGTTTATAGGCGATCCATTTTTTGCCGATCCACAAAACGGCACTTATTATTTTTTAAATATTCTACTCGATTATTTAATTCCAAATCATCTTATAATTAATTATTCTTTTTTAATATCATTTTTGCTTATTTCCTTTTTTTCATACCTGTTTTTAAGAACCATTGGCATAAGTAAAGTTTCTAGTTTTATTTGTGCATTATTGTTTACGTATTCCGGCTTTATTTTAAATTATTCTTATAGTTTTATCGCGACTTATTGGTTTATTCCTGCCATTTTCCTATTCTTTGAAAAATATCTTAAAAATAATAAAAATTTAATATATGTTTTAATTTCTGGATTATTACTAGGTTTTCAAATTTTAGCAGGTTCTCCGCAAATTTCGTTTATAACATTAATAGGAATAATAATATACGCATTTTTTAGGTTATTTTTATTTGATGATGGAAAATCGAATAATTTATTAAAAGCTTTATGGTATTTTTTAAAATATACCGTGGTAATCATATTTATCGGGTTCTTAATTGCAATGGTTCAAGTAATTCCAACATTTGTGCTATCATTAAAATCAAATGTCGCAAATGTTTCGAAAAATTTTGTTTTGCAAGGTTCTTTAAAGCCTATATTATTAATAGAAAACTTTTTAGGATTTTATAAAAATTCGCATATAATTTTCGGTATTATTACATCAATTTTTTTAATTTTGATTGGATTAAGTTTTAAATTCAAAAAAAAATATAATTACAATAATAATATTTTTAATTCATTTTTTTATTCTATCCTTATAATTTTTTTTATAGCTTTTGGTAAATATTCTCTATTCTATAATTATTTTTTAATTCATATTCCTTTTTTCGATAAATTTCCTCTTCCATCTAGATTTATGATTATGGGCGTTTTTTTCTTGACTATTCTTTCGGCTATATCATTAGATATTATAATAAAAGAAATACAATTCAAAAATTTATTCTTAGGTAATATAATAGGGATTTTTATTGTTTTAATAGTGATTATAAATATTTTTATAATGCCCTCCCAATTTAATATTATGACAAGCTATAAAAATATTGAAAAAACTTTAAGAACAAATCATTTTTTGTTATTTTATAAATCAAAAAATTATGCCGGAAGAATATATCCTGTTTCGGGAGTATTTTCTTTTAGAATGCATTTAAGTTCTTCTTTGCCGCCTGATATTTGGAATAATTCGTTAATAGCACAAACACCTTTGTATTATGTTAGCTTGGATAGTATAACAGGGACAAAAGTGTTTGTCTTAAAGGATTATGATAGGATTATTGATACAGCAAGGGGAGAAGGACTAAATTCTGGGCTTTATAGGTTATTTAACCTAAAATATATTATTACCGCTAAGCTTATTAAAAATAATAGTAGAAAAAGCGTTTCATTGGTTAATAAGTATCATTTAAATAAATTTAATTTTTATGTATATGAATTGAATAAAACATTTAGAAGGGCGTTTTTAATAAAGAATGTAAAATTTTTTAAAAAAAATTCCACAATTTTTCATAAAATGCTTAATTCTTCTTTTAATCCAAAATATACAGGTTATGTTTTAGGCAATAATAACCATTATATTAAATATCAAGATAAAAGCGATTACTGCAAGAAAAAGGTATTAATAAAAAAATGGGATAACAATTTGATAAACATAAAAACAGATACTAAAAATAACTGTTTTTTATTTATTAGTAATACTTTTTTTAAAGGATGGAAAGCATATATTAATGGAAAATCGAAAAAGATTTATAAAACCGACTATAATTTTCAAGGTGTGTTTATAAAAAAAGGAAATAATAATGTCGTGCTTAAATTTGAACCGTTTTATTTTTATATCGGCGAGTTAATTTGTATTATTTCTTTAGGTAACATAATTTTGCTAATATTGTATTTGCATATAAAAAAAACTTTTAAATAAAATTAATTTGAGGAGAAAAATGTTTAAGAATGATTCAAGTAATGTAGCCACTTGCAATAAAGCTATTGATTCAATAAAAAATGCTTCTAATTTTGCCAAATGGTCAATTTCTATTGTAGATAAATATATCGGAAATAATATACTAGAGGTCGGTGCAGGTTTAGGGACATTTACAGAATTTTTTCTTCAAAAAAAAATAGTAATAGCCACTGAAATCGATGATAATTGTTTTGCGGAACTTTCAAAGAAGTATAATGATAATCCTAAAATAAAGGTTGTTAAAGGCGATATTTTGGATGAAAGTTTTGTGGAAATTATAAAAAGAGATAATGCGGATATCGATACAGTAATATGTTTCAATGTTTTGGAGCATATCGAAGACGACCTAAAAGCTATAGGTAATATGAAAAAATGCCTTGGGAAAAATGGATACATTATTTTAAGAGTTCCAGCCTTTAACTTGTTATATTCAAATTTAGATAAAAATGTTGGACATTTTAGGAGGTATAACAAAAAATATATATCTGAAAAAATATTATTTAATGGTTTAGAAATAGTTGATTTATTATATATGGATATAGTTGGTTTTATGGCTTGGTTTTTTTTATTTAAAATTCTAAGAAAGGAATCCTTTGCTTCAGAAAATCAAATCGGAATATATGATAAACTTGTTCCGTTATTTTCAAAAATAGAAAAGCTAATAAACCATCCATTTGGATTAACGCTTTTTGCTGTTTGTAAAAAAAAGGAGAATTGAAATGACCGTTATCACCTCGTTAAGGAGACCAGACATATTTAAACCAGTTGTTATATTGCCGACTTATAACGAAAAAGATAATATTGAATTACTTGTTAACAACATATTTTCACTACCAAATAAAATTAGTATTCTTATAGTGGACGATAATTCTCCGGACGGAACTGGTGTTGTAGCTGATTCGCTTTCCAAAGAATATCCAGACAAGGTGTATGTTCTACATAGAAATCAAAAAAATGGGTTAGGTACTGCATATATCGAAGGTTTTAAATTTGCAATAGATAAGGGATTTGACTGTATAATCACAATGGATGCCGATATTTCCCATGATTTTAATACGATACCGTTATTTCTAAATGAAATAAAGGATTGCGATTTTGTGATTGGCTCAAGGTATATTAACGGGATAAGAATACTCAACTGGGATTTTAAAAGACTCCTTCTTTCTAAACTCGCAAATTTTTATGTTAATAAAATCGGCGGACTTCCTTTTACTGATGCGACAGGTGGGTTTAATTGTTTTAGAACGGATACAATTAAATCAATAAATATCAATAAGCTATCTTCGATTGGATATTCTTTTTTAATAGAAATTAAATTTAAGATATTTAAAAAGGGCTTTATGATAAAAGAAATTCCTATTGTATTTAGTCAAAGAAATGCGGGGATTTCAAAGTTGAGCAAAAAGGTTTTTTTTGAAGCTATGTTTATGGTTTTAAAATTACGGCTTGGACTTCATGAATAATCTTCTTTTTAAAAAAGAAAATATACAACATCTTAAATCATCGTAGGAATTATTGTTGATAATTTAGGGTGTTTTCCAAGTTTCTAACTGTGATTTAAGAAACATAATAAATATGAGTTGAGGTTTATAATGCAGTCAATTAAAAATAAATTCAATAAAGAAATGATTTTGTTGTTTTTAATTTATATCTCATTTTCTATAATTAAAGCTATTATAGCCTTACTTTTTATAAAGACAATTCAAGTTATACCGGATGAATTTACTTTTACGGAAATTGCGAGGTCAATAATTAAGGCTCATAAACTTGGGTATTATTTTGGTCATCCGATAGGCAAAGAACCTTTATATTCTATTTTTATCTCAATTGCTTTTCTATTTCATAACATGATTTATAGTTATGGTATAATAAAGATACTCAATGCCTTTTTGAGTTCAATTATTATTTTTCCGTTATATTTTTTAGCAAAAGAACTTTTAAATAAAAAAAGCGCATTATTAATAGCTGTATTAACAGGATTGCTACCCGCATCCAATTCATATTCGCTTAATATTCTGGCTGAAAATATATATTTTCCTTGCTTCCTTGTCTCTATATATTTTTTATTCAAATATGAAACAAAAAAACAATTGAATTTTGCTTTTCTCTCGGGTATTTTTATAGGTCTTTCTTTTCTTGCAAAACCTACCGGCATATCCTTATTTGCTGGATATTTGCTTTATGTTTTATTTTATTCAATCGTGAGTAATAAACATGGTATATTAGATAAAGTAAAAAAAATATTTAGTAGTTTATTTGAAAGAAAGATAATTTTTATAGTTTCTGCTTTAATTATCTTATCATGGTTAATTAGAAATGGCTATTACTTTGGTTTTTCTGTTACAGGAATGCTTAATTATCATTACGGGGAGGCAAAAGATTTTCTTAACTTGCATGTATCCTATATTTTATTATTTTATTTAGCGCTTGAACACATTGCGTTAATGGTTATAAGTTCTGGTATCATTCCATTTTTATTCTTTTTATATGTTTTATGGCTGAGTTTCAAAAATTTTTTATCAATGGATAAAAATGAAGAGTCCAGTTTCGAAAAAACTAAAAAACTTTTAGGAATATTTATTTTTCCGTTTATTTTATTATTATTCATTGCATCAAAGCAATCGGAACTAATGGTTTATACCGCCGCCACAAATCGTCTTTTAGGCCGCCATATCGCTGTAATTATGCCGCTAATATTTTTAATAGGAGCGGTTGGTTTTGACATATTTAATAAGCATAAGAATTTAAAATCGTTGCGAGTTATTACGGTATTATTGAGTTTTATAATTGTTCTTATTGCAATTTTTTCAATAAATAAATACATAACCGCTCAGGCTATAATTGGTTCGCCGGGGGATTTATTTTTATATTTATTTAAATCTTCAAATGTACCATTGTTAAGCAAAATGCATTTAATACTTTTACCGTCATTTTTTACAAAAATTTTAATAATTTTAATTTTGCTTTGTTATGTTTTTTTTCAATTTAAAAATAAGTTTTCACTCAAATTTTATTTCACATCGCTTGTTTTATTCCTTTCGGTTGCAAATATTTATGCTATAGCTGGAAATATAGGTTTAGACAGATGGGTAATCGGTTCATCAAAAATTCCGACATATCTGGTTAAACATAAAATACCATCAAGAAAGATAATAGTTGCAAATAAGGAAATAAAAAATATAGGTTTTAAGTATCAATTATGGTTTTGGATAGGTAATAATTTTATAAGAAAAAATATATTTCCTAAAAAAATAAAATTGTTAAATTCGCAATTAAATAACAATAAAAGATATAAAATATTTTTACCTCATGGCAAATATAAAATTTTATGCAAAATGCAAAAAATACATGAAATTTTTTTAAATCTGAATAAAAAACAATATTTATGTATTTTAAATAAGCCTATAGAATTTTACCAGCACAACAATAATATGTTAATTATTAATGTTTCAAAAAAATACGAAAAGAAAATTGATAGTCTAATAATTCAAAGTGTTCACAATAAATATCATACAAAGAAAGTATATTATATATCCAATCAAAATTATTTTAATAGCATTATGAGCTGGGGAAATATTCATCTTACAAGCACAAATAATGAGCCTTATTTTTATTATTAAACTAAAATTATTAGACCAAAAATTATTCAGTTTTTAAAGGGGGATTACAATGAAAAATTTTTATACTGGCAAAAATATATTTATCACAGGGGCTGCAGGGACAATCGGAAAGGAACTCATTAAACACTTAATGAAGTTTGATATAGGAAAAATAATAGCAATAGACAATAATGAGACAGAAGTATTTTTTCTGTCGGAGCAATACAAAAATGTAAAAAATCTTCACTGTTTCATTTGCGATATCAGGGACAAAGAAAAATTGGAATTTCTTATGCAGGGTTGCGAATATGTTTTTCATGGAGCTGCCTTAAAGCATGTTATATTGGGTGAATACAATCCTACCGACATTGTTCAAACAAACTTAGTCGGTCTTCAAAATGTAATTTCAGCCTCTATAAAATCGCAAGTTAAAAAAGTTCTTTTTATGAGTTCCGACAAAGCGGTAAACCCTACAAATGCAATGGGCGCTTCAAAATTAATGGGGGAAAAACTAGTAACCGCTGCTAATAATTTACAAGTTGATAACGGTACGATATTTTGCAACTCCAGATTTGGGAATGTTTTGGGTTCACGTGGTTCGGTTATACCGATATTTTTGAATCAGTTGAAGGACGGCCGCAATCTTACTATTACAGATGAAAATATGACAAGATTTGTTATGAAAAAAGAAGATGCCGTAGATTTAATTTTGCAATCGTTAATAATAGCAAAAGGTGGAGAAACATTTATATTAAAAATGAATTCAATAAAAATAATTGATTTAGCAAAGGTTATGATTGAAGAATTATCCACTGTTTTTAATGTAAAAGATGTTACCATTTCTTTTATTGGCTCTAAAGCTGGAGAAAAATTATATGAAGAATTATTAAGCGAGGAAGAAACTCAGAGAGCAATTGAATTGGATAAGTTTTATGTAATATTACCTGCGTTTAGGTCGCTATATTCAAATATAGATTATATATATGATAATATCATAAATGAAAAAATTATCAACAAAATAACATCGCAAACGGTTGAATTACTTTCTTATAAAGAAATTAGCAGACTTTATGTTAATTATATCAAAGAAAATTTGAATGAATTTTTGTATTAAGGAAAATAATATATGAGCAATCTAAGAATTTTAGGGATATTTTTATCGCTATCATCTTGTTTTATAGTTTTCATTCTTTTTAAAAAAAAGAAAATAAATACTGCAAATATAATATTAATATATCTTTTTTTAATATTTTTACTCATTGTTTCAATTTATCCTAATTTTGCGTTAATATTTTCTTTTTTATTGAATTTTAAAAAAAGCAACAATTATCGAATTATTGCTTTATTAGTAGTCTCTTCAATTTTCGGTTGGTTTTTTATTTTTTATATTATAGGTAAGATAACTAAGTTAAGTGATAAATTTAATATTTTTTTTGATCAAACCGCCATTAATGAATTTGAAAGTATTTACGGAAAAGATTTTAAATTTTCGGATATCGTTGTAATAATTCCGGCTTATAATGAAGAAAAGAATATTGAGTCAGTATTATCTAAAATTCCAAAAAAAATAAATAATATCGAGGTTGATGTATTAGTCGTAGTTGACGGCGGGGATGACAATACGTACGATATTGTAAAAAATAATAACACATTAGCCGTCAGAACCATTGTTAATAGAGGCGGGGGTCTTGCGTTAAGATTAGGATATAAAATGGCTATTAAATTCGGTGCTAAAATTATCGTAACGATGGATGCTGACGGACAGCATGACCCTAATGAAATTAAAGATGTTATTAGGCCGATTATTAACAGAGAAGCAGATTTTGTTTTAGGTTCACGAGTACTTGGCAGTGCAAAAAATACGCCTTTTGTAAGAAGAATGGGAATTTATCTTTTTAGCAAAATAATGAGTATAGTTACGCTTACAAAGCTAACAGATTGCTCAAACGGTTTTAGAGCCGTTAAATCAGAAGGCTTAAATAAACTTTTATTTAAGGAAGAACAGTATCATTCTCCGGAATTATTGATAGAAGCAGCGAGAAACGGTTTGATTATAAAAGAGGTTCCTATAACCGTTCATCAAAGATTGAGCGGGGAAAGCAAGAAAGGGAGAAATTATATATATGGTTTAAAATTTGCTATAACTATATTAAAAACATTTATTAGAGGGAAGAAGCAGTAAATTTATTTATTTTTTTGCCGTTTGCTTACAATTATTAATAAAATATATCCTGTAATACCCTCTAAAATACTGAATATAAAAAATAATAATTGTGTCGGAATGCTTGCTGTCAATGCATTGTTTTTATTAATGCCTACAATTATAAGTGCCATAGTTACCCATATTTCATAACTTCCAAATCCACCTAATCCTTGAAATGGGATTATTAACATTAATGTAACAAAGGTGCTAACGAAAATAACTTGATTTATTGTTATGTTTAAATTCAGCGACTTAAATAGAAAGAAAAAGGAAGCATAAACGCTTAATCTTCCCATTAAGGTAAAAAGAACTAATATATCTTTTTTTTTTATATTAATTTCTTTTAATTCATTGTCAATGTTTTTAATATACAAGATGAATTTATTTATAAAATGACCCAAAATATTTTTATTGTTTAATTTTTTCTCCCCAAGTTTATTTATAAAAAAAAATCTTAAGTTATTTGAAAAAATAATAAAAAAAATAATAAAAAAAATTGGGATTATAAAAAAAACTCCTGACAAAACTAAATGGAAATTGCTATAAGATAAGTGGATTGCAAAAAGAGAATAAATAAAAAAAATTATTACGAATAATATATCAAAAATTCTTGTTGTTAGCAACAATGCTGTTCCTTTTGAAAGAGAAATATCCATATATTTTTTAATATAAAAAGGTAAAGTTGCTTCGCCTATACCTCCCGGAAAAATTGCACAACTTAATACATACATTCCAGAGATAGCATAACTTTTTAAATAATTTTTAGAGTTAAGCAGATAAGCGATCCTCATTCCTCTAAAAATTGAGAATAAAATATAAAAACAAAAAGAAATTATTAAAGGAGACAAAGATATATTTAAGAATATTTGTTTATTAATTTTAAAATTTATTAATTTTAAAATTAATAAAAGCACTAAAAACCAAAAAGTAACAACGAATATATATTTTAAGATTGTTTTCTTACTATAATT
Organism: Candidatus Acidulodesulfobacterium acidiphilum; assembly: GCA_008534395.1. Classification (NCBI taxonomy): domain Bacteria; phylum Candidatus Acidulodesulfobacteriota; order Candidatus Acidulidesulfobacterales; family Candidatus Acidulidesulfobacteraceae; genus Candidatus Acidulidesulfobacterium; species Candidatus Acidulidesulfobacterium acidiphilum. The sequence continues at coordinate 36,093 of SHMQ01000015.1, read as the reverse complement.
TTTGAAGAAATTTAATTTCATATTATAGAACTTTCGAACGACGAAAATTTAATTTCATTAAGAAAAGAGTTGAATTTTTGGGTTGTATTTTTCAAACCGTAATAATGGCTTATTTTTTCCCTGAAAGACTTTGGCTGGTAAGGATGCGACGGGTCAAATTCCCATGGGTGGAAATACATTATTACCTTTTGTTTTTCTTTTTTATTAATTTCGTTTATAAAATATTTGATTAAGTTTAGCGGCATTAATCTAAAATAAAATCCTCCTGCCATCGGTATTCTTAATCCGTAAAATTTAAATGTTGAAATAGGAAATTCTAAAATATTTCCGTATTTGGTGTTCACGGAATAAAAAAATCTTTCACCATTTTTTATTCCGTATAAAGGAGTTTTTAAAGGGAATACACTGGAATCATATTTAAAATCATATTTTGCAAGTGATTCATAAAACCATAACATATTATTATTTATAGAAAAATAAGGCGCCCTAAAACCTTTTGGTTTTATGTTTGGCAAAGCTGAACTAATAGCTTCAATGGTTATTTCAATATCCTTTTCAAATTCTTTTTGTGTTAAACTTTTTACCGAAGAATGTTGATATGTATGCACTCCAATTTCGTGACCTTCAGCGCTAATTTTGCGTATTAAGTCCGGTCGTTCTTTTGCTAATATGCCGAGAACAAAAAAAGTTGCCGTAATGTTATGCGCTTTAAGTATGTTTAATAAAAGATTCGTGCTATATTCTATTCTTTTTTCAAATTCATTCCAATTTTCAAATTTTTTGCTAGTTGAAGTCAATCCATGGTACCAATCTTCATAATCAATTGATATTACATTATTATTTAATATAGTATTAGTCATCATAACTATTATGCTATAAAGCTTCATCGACGCAATATTCGTTTATACGCAAATATTTTATGTTTCTTTTATTAATAAACAGAAATTATTTAATCCTAATTGATAATAATAATGTTGAATTATTTTTAAATTAGTATACTTAAATAAATCGTATAAATCTTTTTTGTTATAATATTTTTTATGGTCTTTAATTTCTTGTTCATTTATAATATGCATTTTAAAAGCTAAAAACTCTGAAACAGGCTTACTTATTTTACTTGGTACGGTAATAATTAATTGCCCCCACTTCTAAAACTCTATCTATTTCTTTGATAATTATCAAAGGGTTTTGTAAATGCTCTAAAACAGCCATCATAGTAACAACATTAAATGAATAATCCTCAAATGGTAATTTATCCATAATAGTAGTCTGAATGGTTTTTATTTTTTCTGTTTGCATATTAGGCGCTTAAAATCAATTCCTACACCTTTATCAATATAAGGTTCTATAATACTTAGAAATTTGGCGTTCCAACCGCAGCCTATATCCAAAACTCTACAATTATTTACCTTTTGTATTACAGGTAAAACCTTTCTAATTCGTATCTGTCTTAATATTGGTGCTATAAAAGGTTCTTTCATCTCTATTCTATTTTTCCTTATGTTTTACTAATTCATATTAATATAAAGATCGTTCTTAGTATAAAATTATATAAAAATTACCATTTTATCCCTTTGAAAATAATATCTTTTTTAATATTATCTTTGAATTTTTCGACGACCTTAAACATTCTTTCCAGTACTTCGTCTGTTAGGTAATGCGGTTTAAGTCCAATGTCGAGCAAACCTTTATGATTTACATTGTAATAATGATTTTCTTGTTCTTTTCTCGGATTTTTTATCGAATTTATTTTGCAATCATATCCTAATTTATCAGCCATAGATTTAATGCGTTCAGCCAATTCATTTACCGTAAATGTTTCGGTAAATTGATTATATATTTTGAGGTCGCCATTTTGAGGAGGATTTTTAATAGATAGATAAATACATTGCAATGTATCGTTAATATTGATATAGCCCCTCGTTTGTCCTCCTGCACCATAAACGGTCAGTGGATACCCCACGATAGCTTGAACAATAAACCTGTTAATAACAGTTCCAAAAATTTCATCGTAATTAAATATGGTATAAAGATTTTCGTCTAATTTTAATTTAATATCTTCAATTTCCAAGCCATATACAGGACCTTGCATTAAATCGGTTACTTTTAAATTCCACATTCTAACCCCAAACCAAAGTAAATCGGTATCCATTATTTTAGTAGTATGATATAGCGAACCAGCTTGCCTTGGATATAGAAATTTATCCTTCCTTCCTTTATGTTCTATTTCTAACCAGCCCTCTTCTATGTCAATATTTGGAGTTCCGTATTCACCCATTGTTCCTAGTTTTACAATATGAGTATCAGGAGAAAAATCTTTTACCGCCCACATTAAATTATTAGTTGTAATTAAATTATTTGATATAGTAAAATTTGCAGTTTTATAATCTATCATAGAATAAGGAGCGGATGGCATTTCTGCGTAATGAACGACGGTGCTTGGAATTCCAGAGAATTGATTTGTTATCGCCCAGTCGTATTTAACTGTTCCGTTAAATAATGACCTCATAAGTTCGGGATTTTGAAGGTCTCCTATTACGACTTTTATTTCTAAACCTGTTAATTGATGCCACAAGGTTGCCCTATGAATAAGGTTTGGAATATTATACAACGGATATATATCTAATTTATTGCATAAATTCCTTCTCAAATAATTATCAACCACGGTTACTTTGCAATTCTTCATTGAGAGATACATTGCGGTTGGCCAACCTAAGTATCCGTCCCCGCCTAAAATAAGTATATTATTCATAATTCACAAATCGCCTTAAGCTAAAATCATGTTTGTTAATTTTATTGATGAATAAAAATTTAAAGTTGTTATTTTGTTTTACGAATTTTTTTTGTATAATATAATAAATTATAATTATAAATATTGTATATTATATTTCATATTTTTTAAAGAAAAAATCTATTGTCATGAATATTTTAATAACAGGCGCTTCCGGTTTTGTAGGTTATTATGTAATACGGGCGTTTGGCGATTCTCAAAACTTGCCGCAAAATATACAATCTTTAGAATTTCTTAAATCTCCGCAATCTATTATACCCATACCCATACCCCACGTATGTATCCCTTTGGAAGACAAACAAGGAGTAATAGACGTAAGAGACGCCGCCAGATTAAAATCGTTTTTATCGGCTCCGGGTATTCCGGCATTCGACGCAGTTATCCATTTAGCCGCACAGAGTTTTGTTCCTGAGTCTTTTAAAAATCCGCTCGAGACTTTCGACATAAATTTTACCGGCACTTTTAACCTGTTAAGTGCTTTAAAAGAAACAGGTTTTAAAGGCAAAATACTTTATGTTAGTTCCGGAGATATTTACGGTCTAGTAAATGAAAGCTCTCTTCCGATAAAAGAAGAATATCCTCTTAAGCCCAGAAATCCTTATGCCGTAAGTAAAGTTGCCGTAGAAGCCCTGTGCTATCAGTGGTCGGTTACGGAACCGGATATGCGGTTTATAATAGTACGGCCTTTTAACCACATAGGCCCGAACCAGAGTGAAAGCTTTGCTGTATCTTCTTTTGCAAAGCAGGTAATAGAAATAGAGCTTGGATTAAGAAAGCCGGTAATTACTACCGGCAATATCGACGTAACCAGGGATTTTTTAGACGTAAGGGACGTAGCGGAAGTTTATAAATTATTATTGGAAAACGAAAAAGTTTATGATATAAATAATAAGTTTGATGTATTTAACGTATGTTCCGGAAGCGAAGTTTCCTTGCGGTCTATTTTAAATTTAATGTTTGAAATAACGGGCATAGAAGCAGAAATAAAAATAGACGAGGCTAAGTTAAGGCCGAACGAGCAGGAAAGAATTTACGGAAGCAGTAATAAACTTAAAGAATATACCGGCTGGCAGCCAAAAATACCGCTTAAAAAAAGCATAGAAGATATTTTAAATTACTGGAGAAAAAAGTTAAGATAAATTAATTAAAAATACAATATAAAAAACGGAGGATGAAAGAAGCTATGGCAAAAAACGCTCTTATAACCGGAATAACGGGGCAGGACGGCGCATATCTCGCTAAGTTTTTAATCGAAAAAGGTTATAATGTTTACGGTTTTCTTGCAAGAAGGGGTTCGGATACTCTTTGGAGACTCAGGTATTTAAATATCTTAGACGAAGTAAAAATAATAGACGGCGACCTTCTTGATTTATCTTCTTTAATAAGGGCGCTGGAAACTTCCAAAGCCGAGGAGGTATATAACTTAGCAGCTCAAAGTTTCGTGGGAACGTCGTGGCAGCAGCCGGTTTTAACTACCCAGGTTACGGGTTTTTCGGTAGTGAACGTTCTTGAGGCTATAAGAATCGTAAATAATAAAATTAAGTTTTATCAGGCTTCAACGTCCGAGATGTTCGGTAAGACTTCCGAAACCATACAGTGCGAAGATACGGTATTTCATCCGAGAAGCCCCTACGGAGTCGCTAAAATGTTCGGCCATCATATTACTATAAATTACAGGGAAAGTTTTAACATATTCGGCTGTGCAGGAATACTGTTCAATCATGAATCGCCGATTAGAGGCATAGAATTCGTTACGAGAAAAGTTACCGATGCCGTCGCAAGAATAAAATACGGCAAACAGAAAAAGCTTTACCTCGGCAACATAGACGCCCAGAGAGACTGGGGTTACGCAAAAGACTACATAGAAGCTATGTGGCTTATGCTTCAGCAGGATAAGCCGGACGATTACGTTGTCGCGACCGGTAAAACCTTTTCCGTAAGGGAGATGTGCGAAACCGCTTTTTCCTATGTCGGACTAAACTATAAAGATTACGTAGAAATAGACCCTAAATTATACAGACCGGCAGAAGTCGAAAGACTTTTAGGAAATCCTAAAAAGGCTAAAGAGAAGCTTGGGTGGGAAGCTAAGACTTCTATGAAGGAACTGATAGAGCTTATGGTAGAAGCGGATTTAGAAAGGGTAAAAAATGAAGTATAAAATTATAATGAAGATTGAATAATTACCGAGCTTTTTTAACGGTCAATAATTTTTTAATTTCCATAATATCTTTTTTGCCGATAGTTTTTAAAATTAATGAGAACATAGCATAAACGAACATGCCTATTATTATGCTTAAAATTAATTTTTGTCGGGATTCTATTACTATAAATCCCATTATTAATGACGACAGTAAAACTTTTATAAAATTTATCGTATCAAATTTAATTTTAACGGTTTTATGAGTAAAATATAATAAACTGCCTGCCATTAAAAGTTCTATAAAAATTAAAGAATATGCGGCTCCTTTAAGTCCGTAATATTTAATAAAGAAAAATGCAAAAATAAATCCTCCTAAAGAAGCAAAGGATGCAGACTTCACGAGGTATTTTCTTGCGTTTTTTACCATAAGATAAGATATAAGCGCTGAACTTATTCCGACAGGCAATATTGACCATATCATTATTCTTAAAAGACCGGCGGCTGTTATTAATTTTATTCCGAATAATTCTATAATTAAAGCGCTGCTTATTGCATAACCCCCAAAAATTGCAGGCAAAGAAAAAGTATAAATAAATCTTATAAACTCGCTTAATAATTTAGATTCTTTTATTTTGTCTTTTTCTTTTACAGCATCCGATATAACGGGAATAAAAGCGTTGCCGGTTAAATTAAGCATCATAAATATAAATCCTATTATTTTGTAGGTTATATAATAATAACCTATATTTTTGTTATTATTAAAAATCTTTAGGAAAATTATAGGATAGCTTATATATAAAATGCTGACCCATGAAAATATTCCAAAAGGCAGGGAATTTTTAACAGTTTTTTTTACCGCATTAAACGCAAAATTAATTTTTATTTTTTTTACGGTTTTTTCTATATAATTGGTTTGAATCAGCACCGCAGTTAAATTTCCGGCTAAATATAATAACACCGCCGTTAAATACCAGTTAAAATTTTTTACTATCAATAAAATTCCAAGTAAAAATAATAGGCTGTTTATAAAATTAGTAAATAAAATAACGTGATTTTTTTCCATGCCTCGTAACGCCCATGAGAAGTTAAAAGAGTATATTAACGGCAATAAAGAAAAAGCGATAATTATATTTTTTTGGCGGGGAGCGTCTTGAAAAAATATTAATCCTATGGAAATAATAATTATAAACGAAATAAATGAGAGCAAAAGCCTTGCAGAAGAAATATTGGTTATAATTTCCGCTATATTGCTTTTATTTTTTGCTACCGCCGTTTCGCCGAAAGGCGATAATCCGGTATCTGCAATAGAAATAAAGTATCCGACTAAAGTTACTCCAAAAGCAAATTCGCCGAATATAGAAGATCCTAATCTTTCTATAAGGTAAATATTAGCCACAAGAGTTAATATCGCGCTCAAAATGCGGGAGCTGAATAAAAACGTCAAATTTTTTATAAATCTTTGCTTGTTTGATAACATAGTATACGGTATTGTTTTTATCCTTGGCAGGTTTAATTATTTAAAAGAAATAACCTGAATAAATTTAAAAATAAGTTAATTCGACTTTTTTAAATAGTAACATATTTTTTAAGTCTGTTTGCGGGAATTGTCATTTTTAATATTTAAACGATTAAATGCATGTTTAATAACGCAATTATTTAATTATTTAATATTTTATTTTATTTTGCAACAATTATAATACGTAATTTGCTAATATAATAAATTTTGCTACTATAAAAAATAAAAATAATTATCTTTATAAAATTTTGTCTATTTTATTCAAAACCGCTCTAACGGTTATCTCCGAAATATCGAACCTGTCGTCGTAGCCTCGTCCTAATGCCGCTGCAATATCAATATATTCTTTTGGGTTTTGTTCTATGTGCGGATGAAAAACTATTGCATAATTGGAATTACCGGTTATTTCTTTTGGATAAGGGCTGAAATGTTCAAATGAGTCTTCGCCTGTGGAGATTACGATTACGGCTGGTTTTGGGGCTGGGGCTGAGGTTAAAGACGGAGAGCCGGACGGTATATTGGGAGAGTCAGGCGCGGATGTTGCGGAGGCAGTTTGGTTTGTTCGGCTTGCATCATTTACAGTGCCGGCGTTTGCAAGCGCCATTGCGATATGCGGCGCCATAGTTTCGTTGGAGATAACCAAAGAGGCGTCTTTGACGATATAGAACAGTTCTATAAGCGATATTTTTCCTACGGCGTCGGTAAACGAGGCGTTGTCTGCAAGGTCGGACGGAAAATGTTTTTTAAATTCGGCGGCGTCGTTTAATTCGCTTTTTCCGCCGCACAAGACTATGTGAAAGCCGTATTTTGTATGGAGGTAGCGGGCGGTTTCGGCAAAGTATTCGGGCGACCATTTTCTGTGCTTAACGCTTGCGCCGATAAAAAACGCGGCGTAAGGAGAGGAAATTCCAAGTTTTGATTTTAAATCGGCAATGCCGGAAAGAGCAGGGGTTGGAGCTGAGTCGGCGGCGGAGACAGGGGCAGGAGCGGCAGAGACAGTAGTCGCCGCCTGACGCGCCGGCAGATTTATAAAAGGTCTGTTTAAACTTATTTCGGCGCTTATTTTTTCGGCTGCGGTTTCAGACAGCAGTTTTTCAAAGAAATTTTTATTTTTATAAAATTCAAACCGGATGTTTTCAACGTCTGGGATTAATTCGTTATAAATTTTTTCGAGGATTTTATTTTTATACGGTTTTGTAAAGCGGGGGAGCCTGATACTTCCGATTTTCTTGTCGGCTTTTATAAGAAAAGCTAAATCGTTATCGGCGTTAAAAAATTCCCTGCTGAAAGGATGAATAAGGATGTCGTATTTAACGGCGGTTATTTCCTTGAATTTTTTGTATCTGTAAAAGAAATCTACCGTAAAACTTTTTTTGTCGAGCCAGATAAATTTGTCTATATAGTCTTTATCCAAAAATTCCGCAAGGTCTTTCCATGCGGCATTGCCGAGGAGCGTTATTTTATAGCCGGCAAATCGGGGGCTTTTTTTTAATACTTCGAGGAAGTTTCTGAACAGTACGTAATCGCCTATGCCGTCGTGCCGGAATATTATGACACGCTTTTCTTGATTTTCAGCAGGAGTGGAACGTTCTGAACGAAAAACGCCGCGTACGCCGCGTAAAAGATTGCGAAAATAAATCAGTATATCGACCGGCAGGTATATAAACAGCTTGTTGTATAATTTATATGAGCGCCTTTTTATTTTATTTATTTTTTGTCTTAACATCATTTGTTTAATATTTGTATTTCGTTTATACTCTTTATTATATCTATAGGTTCAATTGAATTCATGCATTCTGAAGCGTTAAGCCCTCTTGGACAGTTTTCCATCCAGTCGTCGGTGCTCCACCAGCAGTTTCCGCACAAGCTTTGGGTGACGGTTATATAGTTTGGAAACCGTGAATAAGAACAGTAGTCGGCATTAGTTGGACCGTAAAGAACGGCGCATGGAGTTCCAAGTGAAACGGCGATGTGCACGAGTCCGGAGTCTGTGTCGATATGCAGGGAAGATACCGCAAGAAGAGAGGCGGCTTCCTTTAGGGTCGTTTTTCCCCTTAAGTTTAAGTCGATGCCCGTAATGTCGGAGCCGTTGCCGAGGCCGCCGAGCTGAACGACCGTATAGTCGGGGAATTCATGCTTTAGCAAGCTTACTAGTTCCTGCCATTTTTGGGGCGGATAAGATTTCGTCGACGAGCCGGTTTTTGTTTTAGTGTTTTCGTCCCATCCGTCGTGAACGGTGATAAATTTTACGCCTTGCAAATTAAATTTTGACGTTATCGTTTCTGCCGAATATATATCTATTTTAAGTTTAAGCGTGTCGTCAGGGGTTGCTATTCCGGCAGTATTATTAAGGTAAACCGCGCGCGAAAGTCCCATAGCAGTTACGGCGTCCGATAATATGCCTTCGCTGAAAGGACGGGTTTTAATATATTTTTCGAGAGATGACCGGTTGGTTTTAATGTTTTCGGTAATTTTTAAAATAGACGGAAATTTTTCCGATATTTTTTTGCGGCTTAATTCATTATCATTAATTTCTTCTTTAATGAAAAAAGTATTTAATTTTAAGTCTATATCGTAAAATTTGCGCATAAGCGTATAATCGGGCAGGTTTAAAACACTTCTGACGTTAGGCAGAGCCGCCGTAATAAACTTTATGGAGTCGGGCGACCTGTAGAAAACGTCGAAGACTAAATGTCCGTTCGTGCCTTTAGTTACGAAGCTGGTAAAATCCCTTAAAAATCTTATCGCCACGATAGCGTCGCCTATGCCGGCGTTGCCGATGTTGACGGCTATATAACATGTATCGTTCGTTCCGTTTTCAAAGTATTTCTTTTTAATCGGTTTGCTTTTTAAATTGGTTTTTATTTTTGCGATAGGTATTATGAATAAGTAGGAAAAAGCATATTTAATAAATTTGCCTAACGGCATGCCGTATTTTAAAAGATATACGATTTTCTTTACCTTTCTTTTAAGAGGCGAGGCGGCAAGCTTTTCAATTTCAGACTTTCTTATAGATTTTATTTTTTCTAATTTTGATTCCAATGTATAATGTAATAATTTTATGAATTTGGTTTAATATTATTTAATACTTTCAAGATATTTTTTGCCCATAAATCGTTGGGATAACTGTTTAAAATTGTTTCTCTCGCCGATTTGTACTTATCTTCTGTTTCCTGCTCCTGCTTTTCTTTGTTGTTTGGCGATAGTTTTAGTATTTTTTTTATAGCGCCGGCAATATCGTTAATATCGTAAGGATTAACGTAAACGGCAGAATTTCCAAAAATTTCCGGTAATGCGCTGTTGTCGGCGAGGATTAATTTTGTGCCTGACGCCAAAGCTTCAAGTGGCGCAAATCCGAACCCTTCGCTAAGCGATATAAAAACGAAAGCGCTTGAAGCCGAGTAATAAAGATTTAAATCGTCGTCGCTTGCATATTCTACCGATATTACGTCTTTAACGCCGTTTTTATTTATGAATTCGTCGATAAAATCTTGCTTATTCGGTTTTTCAAATCTTTTTCCTATTAAAATAAGTTTCAAATCCGCAAATTCTTTTTTTACTTCACGGAATGCTTTAATTAGGTTTATAATGTTCTTATGTTTTTTACGATTGCCGCAATAAAGTATAAAAAGGTCGAGATTATTTTTTATTTTAAATTCCTTGATTTTATTTTCGGAAGCAGGTTTAAATTTAGGCGAATATCCCGAATATACGACGGTTATTTTATCCTGCAATATATTTTTGTCAAGTTTTGAATTTTTATGCTTACCTGATTCAGAACCGAACATATTTATAATATCATTTTTGACAAAATTTGAAACCGTAATGATTTTTTTTGCCTTAATCAGAACGTTTTTAAGAACTAATTTAGCCAGCATTGTTTTTATGCGTCCAAAATATCGAGGAAAGTGAAAAAATGTCAAATCGTGGACTATAACCGCCGAATTTTTTGGAATATATAAAAATGGTACGTTGAAATGAGGAAAAAGAAAAATATCAACTTTTTTTTCTAATTCCATATTGCGTATTATATTGATAAGTTTAAACTGCTCGCTAAAGGTATATTTTTTAATTTTTAAGTCTATAACGACGAAGTTTTTAGGATTAAGTTTGAAATCGTTTATATAAGACGTTATTTTGTCTTTTTCTCCTATAACATAAAACGTGATATCCGGATTTAATTTTAAAAGCTCGGCTATAAGTTCCCTTTCGTATCTTCCTAGTCCTGCATAATTTATGAGCCGCGCGTCAAAAAAAATTTTCATTTTATTTTTTTTATTCCGCTATATATTTCGTTTATTATCCTGTAAACGGTAATTTTAAAAAATCTTCTTATTGCATTCGGTTTTCTTTTATAATTTATGAAATCTTTTACATCCCAGTCCTGTTGAGCGGCAAGATATCTTATAGGTTCTGGATGGAATTGCAGATTTTCCTTGTCGACGAATTCAAGGAAATTGAAATCGTTAAAAATATATTTGTCAACTTTAGGGCTGAAATTAAAAGCCCATGTTTTAAGTTTTCTTGTTAATTTGGATTCGTTAATATTTAAGGTATTAAGTTCTTTTTTATAATTATATTCTGGTTTTAAAGCCTTTCCGTAGTGATATATTTTTATATCTTCAGGCATCTTTAAAGCGTTGCCGTTTTCTAACGAAACGGCTTTTCCGCTTATTTCCGCAAAACCGGTTGCGTCTCCGGAAGAAAGCACGGTTTTATCGTTTCTTATGATCCTCGTTTCTTTGTCGTAATAAAATATTTTTTCCATATATTCTTTTTTGGGATAGCTGAAAAAACCGCCGAAGAAATGCATATAATTAAAAACAAAACCTTTTATAGATGCGTCGTCCTTATTTTCTTCAAGGAATTTTAATATACCGTCGTAATCTTTTTCGTGAATCAGTTCGTCTCCCTGAAGATAAAATCCGAAATCTCCGGTGATATGTTTAAGACTCTCATTGGTTTTATGGGAATGTATTTCACCTTTCAGTTTTTCTGCATCGTTCCAATCGGAGTCGTATATTTTTATCTTAGGGTCGCTAATATTTTCTATAAGTTCTTTTGTGTCGTCAGTGGAGTCGCAAACCAAAACTACATATTCATCGACTATAGGCAGCAAAGATTTAATAGATTCTATGAACGGGTAGTGCAGTGACGAACCGTTTCTTATATATGTAAATCCTGATAGTTTCATATTTTTAGAAAAAGAGGAAATTGTAACGGTAGATTTTCTTATATAAATTTGTTTCTATAAATTATTTCCTGAAAACGTTATATTTTATTATGCAGTATAGCGCCCTGAAACCGTCTTTTAAACCGATTTTTTTGCCTTCGTCGTACGTTCTGCCGTAATAGGATATACCGACTTCGTAAATGCGTACGCCTTTTATTTTAGCAATTTTAGCGGTTATTTCAGGTTCGAAGCCGAAGCGGTTTTCTTCGATTTTTATGTTCTTTATTATATCGCTTTTAAAAACCTTATAGCAGGTTTCCATATCCGACAGGTTTAAGTTGGTAAATATATTGGAAAGCAGGGTCAGGATGCCGTTGCCGACTCTGTGCCAGAAATAAAGTATCCTGCGGGTTTCCGTCGTTATAAAGCGAGAACCGAAAACTACGTCGGCCTTGCCCTTAAGTATGGGCTCGACTAAGCTTGGATATTCCTTGGGGTCGTATTCAAGATCTGCGTCCTGAATTATTACCATATCGCCTTCGGCTATTCCAGTCCTGATCGCCGCTCCCTTGCCGGAATTTACTTCATGGTAAATTACCTTGTCGACCTGTTTTTCAAGTCCGTTTTTAAGCAGTTCCCTCGTTCCGTCTGTAGAGCAGTCGTCTACAATTACTATTTCTTTATTTTCGTAAGGGGAGTTTTTGACGGCCGTTATAATTTCTTCAATAGTCTTAACTTCGTTGTAGCAAGGTATAATGACAGATAGCTTCATGTATAATGTTTTATTATTTTTATTATTATTATTATTATTATTTATTTATTTATTGATTGATTTTATAGATTTCATTTTACGCAGCAATAAACAATTGATAAGCAATTATTTATTATTGATTTTGTATGAAATATTATAATTTAATGCATAAAGAAAATAAAGCGAAAAAGAATAAAATTAATAGATGTTATATAGGTGCGAACATATTTACCTGTATGCAAATTTTGATTTTTGATTATCCAAAACCTCGCCGTAAACGTCCATGATTTTTTTATAGGAAATATCGGAAGAAAAAACTTTTTTGGCTCTTTCAAAACCTTTAGATGCTTGTTCGTTTTTATAATTTTCGTTTTCTATATAAATTTTAATAGCTTCTTTGAGTTTAAAGGGGTCTTTTGGGGTAATAAGGATATTGGTGTCGCCGAAAACTTCCGGAATTCCGCCGGAAGAGGCAGCTATGCAGGGTTTTTTCATAAACATATATTCCAGGTTATTAATGCCGAAAGGTTCGTTTAACGAACAGGAAACGCATACGTCGAAAGTATTGACGAATTTTCTCACGTCTTTTTGGTAACCCCAAAATCTGAAATTTTCTGCTATCCCTTTATTTTTGGTTATCCGTTTTAAATTGTTTTCGGTTTTGCCGCTTCCTACTATATGAAACATAAGCGGCTTCACTTTTGATTTAACGTTTGAATTGTTACGGTATTCTTTAATTAAAAGTTCCGCCGCTTCTATAAAATAAATCTGTCCTTTCTGTTCGTCTATCCTTCCCGTCATGCCTATATTAAAATAATTATCGAATTCGTTTAATCTGTCTTTATAATTAATGAAATGCGATTCGTCTATTCTTTCGTATACTACATGGGATTTATTTTTTAATTCCTCTAAATTATTAACGGTTTTGTAAGAAAGCTTAAAAATTTTGTTGACGGCAGATTCTATTAAATTAGGCTTGTATTCTAAATATTCGGGCGTCGAGAAGTATTTCATATGATAGTCTTTCACGGCATTGCTGTCGAAGCATAACGCATCCGCAAGCGCGTAATAATGATAACCGCTGAATATATTTATAGTGCTGACTACCGGAATTTTAAGAAAGTTTCCGGCTAGAACCCCAAGATAACTTCCAGTGCCGAGATGCGTATGTATAATATCTATTTTATTTTCACGGCATATTTTTATAATTTTATTTAATGCGTATATATTTTTTCTTTCCGGATTAAATGCCGAATAAAAATTAACGCCGTTAGTTTTTAAGATATTTATAAGTTTGTCGTTAAAGGAATGAATGAAAAAGAAAGCGGAATTTCCTTTTTCTATCTGGGTTTTGGCAAGATAGACGGCTGAATTTTCCGCTCCTCCCCAGCCCCTAGACGATATGACGTGAAGAATATTCATATATTGTGCGTATATCTTATGCGGCGCATACGGCGCGAATTATTTTAAATAAGATTATACATATTTTTAAGATTTATGGCAAATTTATTCCGTTTACCTAAAATGTCTATTAAAAATAAAAAAAGGGTCTAAAATAAAGTAAAATTTTTAGCAAAAAGAGAAAAAAGGGGTCAGATTTATTTATTATTCAGTCGGGAGTAGAATACGGAGGCGGGCGTTTATAAAAGCGAAGCTTTTATGCCAGTCGGAGCGAAATAAATCTAACCCCTTTATTTTTAACATTTTACGCAGGTGTAATTTTTAACTTATGTAAAATGAGAAAATAAAATTTTTGGTAGATAGGTACGAACATATTTACCAGGATAAAAAAGTTAATTAATAACTTATGAACGATAAGTATATTCATGCCTATCTGTTCAGTTTTAAAAAATTATATTGACTTTTTACCGTAATTACTTTATAATTACATTTATGAAATTAAATATTATAACTATCGGCAATTCAAAAGGCATAAGAATACCGTCGGCAATCCTTAAACAGTGCAATATAGAAAAAGAGTTGGATCTTGAGGTCAAAGACAATGAAATAATTTTAAAACCTGCCAAAAATAAGCCCAGAGACGGATGGGATAATGCTTTTAAGCTAATGCGCAGACGAAACGACGACGCATTGATTATTGACGACGCATTAGATCTTGACGGGGAAGAGAATTGGGAATGGAAATAAGCCAGTATGACGTGTGTCTCGTAAATCTCGACCCGACTATCGGACATGAAATGAAAAAGACGAGACCCTGTCTTGTAATTTCGCCAAACGAAATGAACGATAATATCAGGACGGTTATTATAACCCCAATGACTACAAAATCGCATGATTATCCGACCAGGATCAAGCTATCCTTTGAAGGCAAAACGGTTTGGATAGTCCTTGACCAGATAAGAACAATAGATAAACAGCGGTTAGTTAAAAAACTCGGAAGAATAAGCGAAGATGTAATACTGTCCGTCAAAACTTCAATTAGAGAGATGCTCGTAGAATAATAAATAAATCTGACCCCTTTTTTCTTCTCTTTTTTCTGACCCTAACATTAAAAATAAAAATTTAGGCTTTAAAAAAAGGAATATTAAATTTCTAAATCGGGTTTAGGGTTGTCAACTTTTATGTTGTCAACTTTTATTGAAAAGTATTATAAGCAGTGCTATAATAAAACTTATCTTAATAAATATCTATTATTTAATTATTGTTGAAAAAGCAGGAGGCATATATGCTAAGTATAACGGCAAACGAATTAAAAACAAAAGGGGCTTCGATTTTGGACAATGAAACCGTTATAACGGTAAGAGGCAAACGTAAATTCGTAGTTATCGATTTTGATTACTATCAGTATCTTAGGGAATGCGAACTTAGCAGGGCAATAGAGGATACGAAAAAAGATATAGAAAACGGAAGGTTTATTAAAGAAAGCGTAAAAAATCATTTAAAAAAACTTCGCAATGGCTTATGATATAATTTTTACCCAAAGCTATACTAAGAAAGAAAAACGTTTTTTAAAGAAGCATCCCGATATATTCAATCAATATGTTAAAACTTTAGAATTGCTTGGATTAAACCCTTTTCATAATTCGCTCAGGCTGCACAAATTGGAAGGTGGCTTGAATGGCCTTTACTCCGTATCTATAAACATACAATATAGGATAACCGTTGAGTTTTTAATTAAAGACGATTCTATTATTCCAGTGGATGTCGGAACCCATGACGATGTATATTGATAAGAAAAAAAGAAAAAAGGGTCAGATTTATTTATTATCAATAATATTATACCTTAAATAATATTATACCTTCGGCAAGAATAGCTTTTTTTAAAGATTCCTTGCAATCGTCAAAGTCGACTAAATCAACATTCCATTTATTGCTATAGCCTGTCGCAAAAGCGGCGGCTTTGTAAAATAAATCGTTCGGTATGTTCCATGCCGCGATGTCTATATCGGAGTTTTTAGTCATTTTATTTTTTGCGAGAGAACCGAATAGCACTACTTTTTAAACGGTCTCAAACGGTCTGTTCAGAAATTAAATAATATAGCGAATTTTAAATAAAATAATGCGTAATTTTAATCTAATTCAGGGGTTTTATATGCAGGAAATATCGATATTTTTCAATGTCGATAATTTATTTTCCGCATATTTTTTTATTTTAACGTATATATCGTAAAGATTATACAAATTATTAAAACATTTATTTAATGCATCGATTCGCTTCAATAAGTCTGCCTTATATTCTTGCGCAAAAGAGTTTCTAATGTTTCTCAAATTCAGCCATTCTTCAGCGCTATCGATAATCCGATATTTTTCCAGCTTGTTTAAAACATTTGTGAAAGGTGCGTTTGTAGAATTAAAATCATTTTCTTTTAAATTAATTAAAATCAGCCTAAACAGTTTTTCCTCAATAACATCCTGTAGTTTTATAAATTTAGAAATAAAGCCGTCTATAAAAACTAAATCAATCGCCGTAAGATCGTCGTAATTTTCAACGGTTAAAGGCATGAAAGCCTTTAATTTGTTTACGATTAGCGATAAATAAACTATATTTTCGTTGCATTCCTTAAATACGCTTATTAGTTTTGCTATTTCAATGTCGTCATTGATATTAGCATTATAAACGTTATAAAGGTTATTCATTATTTTGTTGATTATTAATTAATTTATAAGGTTATGCCAAGTAAATTTCAATTGTTAAATTACCTACAATTGAGTTGAATGATTGAATCAGTAAAGCAACGTGTCTAATGATTTTTATCGATTTTATCACTAAAAATAAAAATGGGCAACTAAAAAATTATAAAAAATTATACCTTGCATTCTATGTAAAAAATGTTGCCATAGATGTTCCAAAAATTAATAATCTTCTTATAATTGCCGACAAAAGAGGTTCTTTTCCCCACCGGTTTTCTTAAATAAATTCTATATTTTTCATTGGATAATGTTTAATGTTATTTGTCCAGAGTTTAAGTCCATGTGTTTTTACGGTTGCGGCAATTATAAAATCTTCAAGCGATATACCGTTATAAGATTTTTTAAATTCATTGGCATATAATCCCGCTTTTTCCCCAATCTCATCGTTTATATCAACGCATTCTAAAAAATTAAAGAATCGTTCGATTGTGTCGTATTCGCTTTTAAAAGCGCCTGCATATATTTCAGCCTTAACTATAGGGTTATAAAAAAACCTTGTTCCATTGCCGTATAGATTTAAAAACGGTTTTACAAATTTAGTTTCTTTTTTAAGTAAAAAAATCGCTATATCTGTATCTAAAAATATTTTATTTATGTTATCGGCAAAGTTATTCATTATTCGTTAAAATCCTGCTCTTGGATCTGATATTATCGACATATTTTTTGGGATTAATATCTTTAAAACTTTCTAGGGGTTTTAAATTGTCAAAAAAAACGTTTATATTATTTGTCGAATTTTTTTGGATATTTTTCTTTATAGACATTCGAATAAATTCCGAAATAGATACTCCTAAAATCTCCGATTCTTTCCTCGCCTTTTGAAAAATTTCCTCCTCGATGTATATCTGGGTTCTATGCATAATCTCCACCTTTTAATTTAAATATTATACTTTATGATGTATAAATTATACATCATATTCGACCATTAGTCAATGCCGCATTAATGCAATTCATAGACCTTCTTCATTCTCTCGTATAAAATCTATTTCGGTCTGAGACGTAGTGCGGTAAAAATAATTAGACGTTAATATATCGGCGGTATTATCCAAGACGTTAAAAATATAATTTTCGTAGAGTTTGCCTGCGTCTTCCCTCCGCAAGCGAATCCTAAAATTTATCTTTAAATTTGCTGATTGAAAATGCTATTTTCAATTTGACATATAAATTTACTTTGTGTTAAGATGAATGTAAATTTAAGATTTAGAAAAATTAATTATATTATAATGATAATGCATTATAGTATAACAGTCTTACAGCATAAGCATTATTCATTCATTATGATAAAAAGAGAGTTGTCCGAAAAAATCATTAATCTGTCAAAAAAATTCCCTTCCGTTACTATTACGGGACCGCGTCAATCGGGAAAGACTACGCTCGTAAAAGATATTTTTAAGGATTATGATTATTCATATATAAGCTTGGAAGATCCGGACGAAAGAGAGTTTGCTATTTCCGATCCTAAAGGTTTTTTAAAAAGATTTTCTTCGGGAGTTATACTGGATGAAATTCAAAGAGTTCCCGTTTTATTGTCATATATCCAAGGAATTATAGACAACGAAAATATATCGGGCAAAGAAAATATATCCTGTAAATTTATTTTAACGGGTTCTAATCAGTTTTACCTGATGAAAAATATAACTCAAACGCTTGCCGGAAGAACCGCAATAGTTAATTTGCTGCCGTTTAGCCTTAACGAAATATTGGGAAAAAAGCCTATAAATATTTTTAATTTGACGGACATAAGCGACATAACAGAAATAGAGGGCGTTGAAAATATTTCCGGCAAAGCAGATAAAGCAGGCAAATCCGGCAAAGCAGATAAATCAGATAAATTAGACAAATCGGGCATAAGTAAGTATGACAAACCGCCTCTAAAATTAGAAGAATATCTCTTTAAAGGTTTTTATCCGCCGATATACGACAAAGATTTAGAGCCTAAGGATTGGCTGTCTGCTTATTACAGAACTTATGTGGAAAGAGACGTAAGGGAAATTACAAATATTATAGATATAGAAACATTTTATAGATTTATTCAATTATGCGCTGGAAGATGCGGACAGATACTCAACCTTTCTTCGCTTGCATCCGATGCCGGAATCTCGCATACTACCGCAAAAAATTGGATTTCGGTTCTTCAGGCAAGTTTCATAGTGCATGTTATGCCTCCTCATTTTTCAAATTTTTCTAAAAGAATAATTAAAAGCCCTAAATTATATTTTCTGGATACAGGGCTTTTATGTTATCTGCTTAGAATCAGAAATGCCGAAGACGTTTTGTTTAATTCCATGAAAGGGCAGATATTCGAAAATTTCGTCTTTTTAGAATTTTATAAATTCTTTGCAAATATGGGTGAAATACCGCCTTTATATTTTTGGAGGGACAGAACGGGACACGAAATAGATTTTATAATAGATACAGGCAATAAGCTTATTCCCGTTGAGGCTAAATCAGGAGAAACTATAGTAAATTCTTTTTTTGACGGACTTAATTATTTTAAAAGTTTAGATAAAAACGCCGGCGTTTCAAAAACAGGAATACTTATTAACGGCGGAGACGCATTCTATATAAGAAGCGGAAACCTATCCCTGCCTTGGTATTTTATATAGTAATTTAAATGAAATGGACTTTTTAAATGCCTTTAAAATTTAACTAACATTGCCGAGAAGTCCCACACAGAAAAAAGGGGTCAGATTTATTTAATATAATTCCGGCTTTTCGGCCATATAGTGCCTTAAAAATAAAACATTGCATTTGTCTATTAATAAAGAACCTGCGGTATTTGAATTTAAAATAATGCCTTTATCCGGGTTATACTTTTGGATAAAACTTCGGAAAGATTTTGAAACGGAAGGCTTTGAAAGTTTAGACTTTACTTCGACGGGTAATTTGTCGTCTATTATAAAGTCTATTTCCGCCCCGCTTTTACTTCTGTAGTATTTTACGCTCTTGTCATTCTCATAAAACGCCCTGAATATATAATTTTCGAATAACGCTCCCTTATCCACCCTGTCGTCTATTAATTTAAAATCTCCAAGTATAGCATTTCTAATCCCTAAATCCATAAAAAAAACTTTAGGATTTTTGGAGATTTCTATCCGTTTATTGGAAAAATAAGGAGTAACGAACTTTACAAGAAAAAGTTTTTCGAAAATGGAAAGTATCCGCTTTGTTTTATAATAATCCAATCCGCTGACAGCCGCAAGTTCGTTATAGACCGTTATATTGCCAATCTGCAAAGCAAGCGCCTTAAGAAGTTTATAATACTTGGTTTCATCCGCTATAGATATTAAATCCTTTATGTCCCGCAATAAATAGATATTGACGATATTTTTCAGAACTTCTTTTTTTTCATCGTCGTCCTTTGCAAGCAAAATACGCGGATATCCGCCGTAAATCAGATAGTTTAACAGATATTTATAAATTTTTTTATTAATTTGCTCAGAAAATTTATCTTCCTCAATAAATATATTATGCAGGGGTTTGTCTGCGGCCGATAAAAACTCCGAAAAACTGAAGGAATAAAGATAAAAAACAAAAATACGCCCCGTCAGATACTTAATTGCTTCTATACTCAAATTTATTGCGGAAGGCCCGCTTATTAAAAGTTTTTTTCCGGTTGAAGTATCGTATATATACTTTAATTTTTTTCCGCCCTCATTCACGTATTGAAACTCATCGATGAATATCGTTTTATAAGGCTCGATATAAAGTTTTACAAAACTTTTAATATCTTCTTCAAATAAAAGTTTTAATTCTATATCTTCAAAAGTTAAAAAAACCGCATCTTTTGATTCTTCATAAATTTTTTTTAGAAGGGTAGTTTTTCCGACCTGTCTCGGTCCAAGTACGGCAATGATTTCCGGTTTATCTAAATAGGCTTTTATCTTGTCTTCCAACTCTCTTTTATAATACATAAAAAGTATAAACCAAATAAAATATTATATATTTTTATTTTAGCAGGGGAAAAATTATATGTCAATTAATTTTTGGATTAGATTAAAAGAAAGAAAAAAGGGTCAAAAAAGGGGATGGGTCATATTTATTTATTTTTAGGAAAAAGGGAAAAAGGGGTCAGATTTATTTATTTCCCTACTCCTGATTGAATAATAAATAAATCTGACCCCTTTAAAATAGATTAAAAGAGAAAAAAAGGGAAAAAGGGGTCGGGAAGGAAAAAAGGGTCATATTTATTTATTTTTTAAAGGCGATAGATTCTAAATTTTTTATGCTAAATACCATTAAGAGCAAGCCGTTTCCAGTTTTTGAGCCTTCATATCTAGACGGATAAGGGAAATAAATTTTTTTTGCATATTTTGCGTATTTTTTAAAAATTAAACGCAGATTTTTATATGAACCGCCTATGCCTATTCCTATACCTATGCCGATTCCGTTATTGGCGTCTATATGACTTTTTACATCGCTTCCTATATGGCCGCCTGCGGCTAAACCTGAGTTAAGGTTTGCTATACCGTCTGTTATTTTGTCATATTTTCCGTTAAGGGGAAACGGGCCTATCCATGAATCCTGTGCCGTGTAATATTTAGCAAATCCGCTTCCGTTTATATTTTTGGATACTCCAAAAAAATTGGGAATATATCCGTGTTTTTCTAAAAATTCGGGAGATAATTTAATATTTTTGATATTCAAGTTTTGTATATTTTCTTTTACTAATTTAACCGCTCCTTTTAATAAAAGGCTGAAGTAATAGGCTTTTAGTATCGGTTTAGTGATTTTTACATTTAAAGCTTTATACTTAGAAATAGCGGCCAAAGAAACGGGATAAACGTAAACGCCGCTTTTATAGAGGTTTTTGTTAATTTTAATTTTGCCGAAAAGCCTGAAATAATATTTGTTTACCGGAGGAACGAGTATAACGTCTTTAACGTTATGTTTATAAAGGAAATAGGCTAATTCCATTTTGGAATAGGGTATAGGTTCCGCATGATAAAATGTGTGGACTATCGCATACTTGGAAAAATAAGACGGAGTATCTCCCAGATAGCCGCCGGCGGTTTTATAATACATTCCGTCGATTGCCTGATAATACAGTGATAAACCGTTGTAACCGAAAGGTATGATAAGTATGTTAGAGCCTTTTTTTATAAATTTTTTGTAATTATTAGAGGTATTGTTGACAAAAAATGCAGGAAGGTTTGGGTTGGTATATCTTCCGGAAAAACTTAAAGGCGGCAGTATAAATAATATTCCAAGCAAGACTGAAGCATATTTTATAGCGTTTAATTTAGCGTTTAATTTTTTATTTTTAAATGAATTTTTGGATTGTTCGTTCAAAAATAAAGCGACTATAATGCCCAACGTGAAAAAAGCGTAAAGCATAAAGCGGGCGGGGAGGGCATGCTTTATTAGCGGGACGACAATGAAAGGCTTGTAAGGCATAGGCATAATTGAATATTTATAAATATGAAGCGTAGGTCCTATCGAAAATACGACTATTGTCAACAAAGAATACATTAGGGCTTTTACGAAAGGTTTGAATCTGTTTTTATAAAAATAAAAAATAAGGATACCGATAAATGGTAAGCCTAAATAAGCGTCCTGATCGAAAACATAATCGCGGGCGTCAAATTTATCGGATAAAAAAGTAAAAAATTTTCCGCCAAGCATGGTATATTTTGACGGTATAAAGAAATTTAATAAGTTTGAAGAAAAATCGGCAGGAGCAAAATGTACGACGTTAAATCGTCCCTGAATAAAAAATAGATACAGATAAGGCGAAAGAACGACGCCTGCTATAATATAAGAAAGGACGGTGGACTTTAATGTTTTCGCCATTCTTAATTTTAAATCTTTATTTTTATCGTCATCTTCATAGTTATCTTTGGATTTATTTGCATTATTTGCATTATTTGTATTATTTATTATGTCATTTATTATTATGTCATTTACATTATTATTATTAGGCTTTTTTTTATAGTATATTTTATTGTATATTAGATGAAATATAACCAGGGAAATAAAACCAAAAAAAGTAAAAGTCGCAAAAATTTCCAATGAGAAAAGAAATTGGAATATCAGCATAACCGTGAAAAGCGAAATAAATTTTAAATTTGTAATGCGGTTTTCAATTTTAAGCAAAAACAGGTAACCCATCAGCGGGATTATAAATACAAGGACGAGATGCATATGCGAAGACATCTGGTTTATCATATAGCTGGAAAAGCCGAATATATAGCCGCCTAGAATTGCCGGAAAAAACCGCGTCGTCGTTACAATATGCTTAAGCAGTATAAACATCGAAAAAGCGGCAAGAGCGGGAAGTAAAATCATAACAATATTATAGCTTGCTACAGGACCTAAAAGAATAGTTAGCGGCAAAGAAAGAAAAGCTGCGCCGAAAACCGCAGTAGAACCGGTAAGGTCGAAGCCGTGCGGCGCCCACATAAAATTAGTATAAAAAGGGTTTTTAAAATGGAACAGGCAGTACTTTACCCACTCGAACGACCATATATACTGCGTAGGATCAACCCCTCCGCCTATGTAATACGTTGATATGTGGGACAGCACAGGATATCCGAAAAACAAGACGGAAAGAAGCAGGTAAAATATAAAAACGAATAGATTTTTTAAGAAAGAAACTTTACCCATGTATCGGTCATGAAACCAGTATTCCTTCATCATATCTAAATTATACATATTTTTATGATTTATGGCAAAATTTATTCCGTTTACCTAAAATGTCTATGTAAAAAAATTTTATACTCAATAAATAAAATAATAAATAAATCTGACCCCTTTAAATCTAAAAAATATTTTATACTCAATAAATAAATCTGACCCCTTTAAATACTTTAAATAAATAAAAGATATTTGCATAAAGTTGCGTCATAAGGTATAATTAAAAGATAAAAAAAATAATATAAATATATATATCGACATTGTTAAAGTTAAAAGCGCGGTATCCCTTTAAAGGCGTCTCTTTAAATATTCCTCCGAAACTATTCGCAGTGTTAATTTGTATAAAAACAGGAGGATTTTAAAGAAATGTTAAAAAAATTAAAGACTATTGAAGAAATGAGTTTTAAAGATTTAAATTTATCTGAAAATTTGATGAAGGCAGTTGCCGATGCGGGTTATGAAAATCCGACGGCGGTTCAGGCGAAGTCTATACCTATAGTGCTTTCGGGAAAAGACCTTCTTGCCGGAGCGCAGACCGGAACCGGAAAGACGGCAGCTTTTACTCTTCCGATACTGCATATGCTTTCGGGGAAAGATACGGCAGAAATTAAAGATAAGACTTATAAAAACGACAGGCAGGAAAGGAAGTTTTCGACTGCTTCCGCATTAAAGTCCAAGCCGAGATGCCTTGTGCTGGTCCCTACCAGAGAGCTTGCGGTGCAGGTCGAGGAATCGGTAAAAACGTACGGAAAATACCTTCCGCTTAAATCGACGTCGGTTTTTGGAGGAATGAGCATAGTTCCTCAGATAAAAGCGCTAAGGCGTAATGTAGATATATTAGTAGCTACGCCGGGAAGGCTTCTCGACCATGCGGGACAAAAAACGGTAGATTTATCCGGAATTGAAATTTTAGTTCTTGACGAAGCGGACAGAATGCTGGATATGGGTTTTATAGTAGATATTAAAAAAATTATTGCGCTTTTGCCGAAACAGAGGCAGAATCTTTTATTTTCGGCGACTTTTTCGGAAAGAATCAAGTCGCTTTCGGAATTTGTTCTTCGCAATCCTGCTTTCGTGCAGGGAGAAAAACAGAATGCTGCTTCGGAATTGGTTGACCAGAGCGTTCATATGGTTTCCCAGAAGTTAAAAAGCCATCTGTTATCCCACCTCATTAAACATCATAAATGGGAGCAGGTGCTTATTTTTACGCGTACTAAAAACGGAGCGAACAGGCTTGCGGACAAGCTTGCGGCGGACGGAATTTCGGCGACCGCAATACACGGAAACAAAAGCCAGCCTGCTAGAATTAAGGCGCTTAATCAGTTTAAAGACGGTTCGGTAACCGCTTTAGTAGCAACGGACGTGGCTTCGAGAGGCATCGATATAGACCGCCTGCCGTATGTCGTTAATTTTGAACTGCCTAACGCCGCAGAAGACTACGTTCACCGTATCGGCAGAACGGGAAGAGCGGGGGTTAGCGGAAAAGCAGTTTCTTTGGTGGACAGGGAAGAAATGCGTTTCCTAAAGGAGATAGAAAGGTTTATAAAACGCGAGATACCCAGGGTTGCGTTCGACAGTTTCGTACCGCCTGCAAATATTAATATAGCGGCGTCGCCTGATAATGCGGCGGTATTCCATAAAAATCATAATAATTACGAAGGACGGTTTAAAGGCAGGACGAGGACGACGCAGGGTAAAACGCCCGCAAAGAAAAATCGTTTTAATATCTGTGCGGAAACCGACGGCTCTGAAGGTTCAAAAAATTTATTCCGTTCTAAAAATAGTTCATTAAAACCTTTAAATTCGTCTCGTTTCGGAAATTCTAAAAAGCAGAATTTTTCAAAAAATTCTTTTTCTAAATCGGCTAAGGTTAAATAAATAGTCATGCCCGCCTACGCGGGTACGTTTTAAAGCCGTCGGTATTTAGACGGCTCATCCGGATTAAAAATATCAACAGTGAGTTTGGGCAGTATCAGGTAGTATATTAAAAAAATGTTAGACAAAATTCGATTTATAAAATAAAATGTATTCTTTGTAAGCGCGAATTAATCGGCAATGTAATATATTTATTAATAATATAATAAATAAATATAATAAATAATAACACCCTTAGGAAAGCTAAAGCCAATGATATGAAAATCAGGGTCGAACCGAAAATAAGCGGCAAGAAAGAGGGCAAAGACGGCTACGATATAATAATCGACGCCGGAATTATAGGCGGAGTTTCCGCGAAAGAAATCGTTTCGGCGTTTAGTTCCGCCGCCGTAAATTTAAAAGCGGGGTTTTTAGCGGTAACATCCGAAACAGTCTATGGCTTATACGGAGATAAATTTTCGTCATTTCTTAAAAAATGCGGAATAGAAAATTTTGATTTCATAGTCCTTCCCGACGGAGAATCCACGAAGAGCCTTAAATATCTTTCCGATATTTACGACCGTCTGATAGATAACGGTATGGAAAGGTCGGATTATATAATAGCTTTCGGAGGCGGGGTTGTAGGCGACCTTGCGGGTTTTGCCGCGGCTACGTATCTAAGGGGAATTAACTTTATTCAGGTTCCGACTACTTTGCTTGCCGACGTGGATTCAAGCGTAGGAGGGAAAACCGGCATAGACCATCCTAAAGGCAAAAATCTTATAGGCTCTTTTTATCAGCCGAGAACCGTCCTGATAGACGTAGATATCCTTAAAACATTAGATAAAAGAGAATTAACCAACGGATTTGCGGAAGTCATAAAATACGGAGCCTCTTTAGACGCGAATTTTTTTTCTTATCTTGAATCTAATTATAAAAAAATCCTTGCTTACGACGAAGAATCTTTAATCCGTATAATAGAAAAGTCGTGTTCCATTAAAGCGGATATCGTAAATCAGGACGAAAAAGAATCGGGACTGCGTTCCGTTTTAAATTTTGGACACAGTTTGGGGCATGCTATCGAAACTTTGTATAATTACGAAAATATTAAACACGGCGAGGCGATAGCCATAGGAATGGTTTTTGCCGCAAAACTGTCTAAACATCTTGGATTATGCGGCGAAGAAGAGGTGGCGAGAATTAAAAATTTAATAATAAATTCAGGCCTGCCGTCCGATATTCCGGATTTTACTCCGGAACAGTACGTAAACGCAATGAAATTAGACAAAAAGGTGTCCGATAAACAGATAAAATTCGTGCTGATAAAAGGAATAGGGGTATATGAGTTTAAAAAGTTGGATTTCGGCTTTTTATTTAATTATCTGGCTAAACTTAATAAGCAGGCTAAGTTATAAACGCCGCAAAATTAATAAAAACGCCCAATAATTAAATTCGGGCACCGCAAATTTGAAATGCAAAATTATGAATGAAGGGCAGATTCCGATTAAAAAAGACGAATTTGAGGCTTTTATAGAAAATTATATATCTTTTCTTAAAATAGAAAGAGGTTTAAGCCTTAATACCGTTTCTTCGTATTATTTGGATTTAATGAAATTTCATGCTTTCGTAAAGGACAAAAATATTAATTTTAAAGAACTATCCCCATTTTTTTTTCAGGATTTCCTGTCTTATCTTTCCGAGCTAAATTTAAGCGGAAAAACAAGGGCGAGGTTTTACTCCTCTATTAAAGGATTTTATAAATTTTTATTTAAACGCGGCATTGTAACGGAATTTCCTTTTAAGGATATAGAATATCCTTTTACGGCAAAGAAATTACCCGATTTTCTTACGGAAGAAGAGATGAGAAAAATTTTATCTGTCGAGTTTACGGGACGGGGAAGAATACGAAAAAGAAAAGACCCCGATGCGTACAAATTTGAAAACCTTAGAAATAAAGCAATAATAGAATTTCTATATTCAAGCGGACTAAGAATTTCCGAACTTGCGGACATTAAGCTCGATAATTTTAATTTCGATTTAAATTTTGCAAGAGTAATAGGCAAAGGTTCTAAAGAAAGGATAGTGCCGTTCGGAATACCTTTTAAGGAGATGCTTAAAGTTTATCTGCCGCTAAGGCAAAAATACGCAGTTAAATCAAAAAATGCCGGAAGTTCCTATCTGTTTATTACCGAAAAAGGCATGCCTTTAACGAGGCAGGGGCTGTGGAAAATTATTAAAAAAGCTGCGCTGTTGGCTAAAATAGATAAAAATATAACTCCGCATACGTTAAGGCATACTTTTGCGACCCATCTTCTGGGAGGCGGGGCTGATTTAAGGTCGATTCAGCAGATGCTGGGGCATACAAGTATTTCTACTACGGAAATTTATACGCATACCGATATATCTCATTTAAGTGAGCAGCACGCTAAATTTCATCCGAGAAATATGGAGCAGAGTTTAAAAATCGCCGTCGCGGCCGAAGAAGCCGATAAAAAGTAAAAATTAAATAAAAAGTATTTTAAAAATAAGGATAATTTATGGGCAGATTAGACGACATACTGAAAAAAAATAAAATGACCGAAAAAGGCGTTATAGGCATATATAGCCTCTTTGCCCAGAAAAATATAAAGCTTTTAAAAGATTTGACTCATTTTACGCAAAAAGACATAGACGGCATAGGTAAAATAAAGGGATGCATAGAAAATATTTCTTTAAAAATAGCTTCGGATTTTTACGAATATTTGCTGAACATAGAAGAAACCGCTAAAATTATTAATTCGAGACCGGATCTTTTAGACCAGCTTATACTTACGCAGTCTCATTATATAAATCAGTTATTCGGCATTGAATACGACGAAAATTATTTTATTAACAGGGTTATAGTCGGTTTTGCGCATTACGTTTACAAGATATCTCCCTCGGTTTACATAGGAAGTTACGGGTATTACAATACGCTTATAACGGATGCCGTTATAAAATGCTGTAAAGAAAACGGCATTGACAGCGAAGAGTCTGTATCGATACTTAATTCGGTACAGAAAATGCTGTCTATCGATATAACGCTTGCCATAGAATCGTATTATCAAAAAACCATAGACGACGTTTATAAAATGGAGCACGATTCTCTGAACAGGCTGATGGTTTTAGCGGAATACAGGGATGAAGACACCGGAAATCATATTGCCAGAATGTCCCATTTTGCCGCCGTTATAGCAAAGGAACTTGGAATGGACGGCGTTTATCGGGAAAATATATTGAATTCCGCTCCCATGCACGATATAGGCAAGGTCGGAATACCCGATAATATTCTTTTGAAACCCGGACGATTAGATAAAGACGAATTTGAAATTATGAAGTCGCACACGGTTATAGGATATAATATATTGAAAGATTCCGAATCGAATACTTTAAAAGAAGGCGCGGCTATAGCGCTGTCGCATCACGAAAATTACGACGGAAGCGGATATCCAAACGGATTAAAAGGCGATTCTATACCGCTTTCGGGACGGATTACCAAAGTAGCCGACGTTTTTGACGCGCTTATAAATAAAAGAATATATAAACCGGCTTATACGCTGGAAGAAACGCTCAGGATAATGAAAGACGAAATGAAACCGGGGGCGGCTTTCGATCCGGACTGCTTCGATGCTTTTTTAAAAGGTTTAGACGAGATACTGGATATAAGGCGTAGGATAGATGAGGAAAATTCTTGACATGAGCCGTTTTTTATGTTGTATTATTTATTATGTATAAAGCCAACGTACTTATAATAGACGATGAGCCGGATTTAGTAGAACTTCTAAAATACAATCTTGCTAAAGAAGGCTATAAAGTAGAGTTTGCTTTTAACGGATTTGACGGATTAAGGGCATCGGAAGTTTTTAAGCCCGACCTTCTGATATTAGATATAATGCTTCCCGATATTAACGGCTACGAAGTATGCAAAAGAATAAAAAGAACGGAAAATTTTTCGACCGTTCCCGTAATATTTCTTTCCGCAAAGCAGGAAGAGGTCGATAAGGTGCTGGGTTTTGAGTCCGGAGCGGAAGACTATATAACGAAACCCTTTTCGGTAGCCGAACTTCTGGCGCGCGTAAGAACTATTTTAAGAAGAGTGCCTCCGGCAAGCAATGAAGAAAATAGCAAGACGGGGAAAATATCGGACGGTTTCGGTTTTAAAAATATTACCATTAACGTTCTTAAACACAGCGTAATGGTAAAAAACATCGAGATAAAACTCAGTCCTATAGAATTTAAACTTCTTATTTTTTTGATGACTTACTCAGGCGACGTTTTTTCGCGCGAGAAACTTTTAGATAACGTATGGGGAAGCGATTCTTTCGTAGAACCAAGAACTGTCGACGTTCACATAAGACGGCTCAGGTCGAATATCGAGATAGACGAATCTATTAAGTTTATTGAAACTATAAGAGGCGTAGGCTATAAATTTATAGATGAAAAAATATGACAAAAAGCTTAAAATTTATCTTGCAGTTTTGCTGTTTCTTATCGTCGCAATCTCGGCAAGCGCCGTTTCTTTTTTAGAATCTTCCTATTTTGCCTATATAGCAAAAACTTATATATCTTCTTATCTTTCCAAAAAACTTAAAAAAAAGGTAACCTTAAAACAAATAAAATTTTCTATTTTTTCCCCGCAAATTAGTATTTACGGCGTAAAAATTAAAAATTTGGCAAAAATTAAACAAATCGATATAAACATAGGACATGTTAATATTTTCCGCAGAGAGTTAAATATTTATAAAATAAGTATAATTAAGCCGGACTTAAATGTTTTAATAAAGCACAATAAATTTTATAACTATAAAAAAATAGGCTCGGTAATAAAAGAGTTTGCTCTTCCGAATCAAAATCGTCTAATCTCGCTTTCGTTTGATAAAATAGAGGTATCAGGCGGCAGTTTTAACTTTGACGATGAAGATAAAAATATACTTCTTAATCTTAAAAACATAGCTCTTACCGTTTATAAAAAACCTTCTAAAACGCCGTTTATTTATAAAAACTCCGGTATATATTTTAAATACGATATTCCTTATATATTTTTAAAGTCGGGTAAATTAAGATACGGCGGAGCTTACCGCTCAAGCGCCGAACAGATACATTACGTCAACGGTTTTATATATTACCGCAAAGTGAAATTTGGAAATCAATATTTTAACATTTCGTCAGGCGGCATTTTTGAGTTAAAGAAAAAAATTTTATTTCCGGAAATTATTAAAAAAATCAACGATACTACAATATTAAAAGTAAACAATCTGTCATTTTTTTCTAAACATTTCGACGAACTTCCGGCTTTAAAAGGAAAACTAAGAGCAAACGTGAACGTAATAGGATCGGCTGCAGGCATGTTAAAATCTAAAGCCGTAATCGCTTTAAAAGATACTGTCTTTTCGGGCGGCGATTTTAAAAGCGGAAAAATATTATGTACGTTTGACCGAAACGGCGCAAAAAACAAAAATAATATTATAAAATTCAAAAAAATCAACCTTAAAACTTTTAACGGCACGTTTAAGTCTAAGGGCAGTATAAACCTTAACGAGAAAGAAGGCAGATTTAAATCCGTCATAAAGAATATAGATGTAGGAAAGCTTATCGAGTTTTACGATACCGAAAAAATTCCGCAGTTAAAAGCCGTAGCCGACGGCAATATTACAACTTTTTTAAATTTCGGCAAAAATTTTTACGTCGCAAATATAGAAAAAATAAATTTAGTTAAACCGGTCGAACAGCTTAAATTTAAAAACAGAAAAGGAGTAAACAAAATATATCGGATATATTACGGGAACGGAATTTTAATTAACGGTACGGTCTTAGTAAACGATAAATACGTTATTATAAAGCGTACTGGAATTTTATCGGAAACCCTTAAAGGCTTTTTCGGCGGTAAAATAAATTACGAAAAAAAATATTTAAATTTTCATTTTACGGCCTCTTATAATAAACTGCCGAAAATAGACTTAGTCGAAAAATACAGGAGCCGCTATTTTAATCCATCGGCTGACGGTAACATGAACGGCAATATAGTCGGAACATATCACGACATATATTTTAAGTTTAAAAACAGGTTTAAAAGGCTTTTTATAAACGGATATACGGCTCCTTTTACCGGAACCGCAAACATAAATATTACCGGAAGCAGTAAGGTTTTCATAAAAAAAGTAAGATTAAAAGAAGGCAGTACGGACGGAGCGGGTAGGTTTAATTTTAGCGGAGAAATTTATAAGGACAAAATTTCGCGTCAAGAACTGATTAACGGGTATTTTAATGCAAAAAACCTTGCGGCGTCGCATCGCGGCGGGACCCACGGAGGTTTCTTTGCCGTTTTTAATTCCGAAGGAAATATTAAAGGGGAATTAAAAAATCCTCTTTTAACCGCAACCGGTAATTCAAAAAAAGTCGTTATATACGGGCAAGACGTTAACGGCGTTAATTTTAAATTTTCCGTTACGAAAAAAATATTAAATTTATACAAACTTAAAGGCTTATACGGCGGAGCATATTTTAACGCTTACGGCGTTTTGAATTTTGTTAACGCGGCATCGGGCGGAGGTTACGGTCGCAGCAATAATTATAGCGGTTATAATAATTACAATATAAAAATAGTTTCAAACGGCGTTAATCTTTCTAATTTAAATTTCAATTTTTTAAAAAATTATGAGGTACACGGAACTGCCGATGCCGATTTGCATATAGGAGGCACATTTAGTCTGCCGGATATTTCAGGTTCGGTAGATGCGGAAAAAATTTCGGTTAAAAATTACTATATAGGCGCCGTAAAAGCGGTTGTCAATTCGTCGAAAAGAAAAATGAAACTGCATTTATATGCGATGGATAACAGAATTAGTACAAAAGCTAAAATTCTGTTGAAAAAAGGTTATCCTTACAATTTTATTACGAATATAAAAATGTTAAGCGTTAATTACAGAAAAACTTTATTCAGATTGTCCGGCGGAATTTTCGGAAGCGGAAAACTTTCTAATTTTAAAAATTCGTATCTGTTTTCCAAATTAGATTACGTATATTTAAAGCACGGTCCTTTTTTCCTGCAAAACATCCGGAACATTAAAATATCGTATATGGACAAAACCGTAAAATTCAGCGGTTTTAAATTGAAAGGCGGCAACAACTATTTTCAGCTAAGAGGATATATAACTCCGCGAAGATACAATATAATATTAAACGACAGAACCGATTTATGGGTTATTGGAATTTTTACTAATAAGATAATAAATTCATCCGGATTTGCGACCGCTTCGGCCGTTATATTCGGGCCGTTCGCATCCCCGAATATATACGGATTTGCTAATATAAAAAGGGGACTTGTCGAACCTTCCGTCGATTCTTCTTTTGCCGCATCAAGAATTTTTGCGCAGGTTACGTTTAATAAAAATATGATTTATATTAAAAAAGCAAGATTCAGGATGTTTAACGGCATTTTTTCGACGCACGGCATTATAAGGCTTAAAAACTTTTCGCCATCTTATTATAGACTGGAAACTAATTTTAATTCCGCGGTTTACAGGGAGTCAAACTATTTTTACGCAAAGATGAGCGGAAGGTTAGGTTTTTACGGCAGACCCGACAACCCGGTTTTATACGGAAGCGTAAAAATTAAAAAAGCCATGTACGATAAGAAAATAAATTTTTCGTCGTTCCTTTTAAGCTATAAAAGATACGGCGCGGTAACGCAGGAATCTCCGGTAAGTTTAACTAATCCGAGGCTTAACATAAAAGTCGTATCGAAAAAGAAAATAGAGATAAGAAATAATATAATAAATACTAATTTCAGCGCCGACCTTAATATTCTGGGCACTCTCGATAATCCCGTAATAATAGGAACGGCGAATGCCGAAAAGGGCGATATATTTTTCAGGGGAACTGAGCTGAAACTGTCATACGCAAATTTAGATTTTAATAACAGGTATAAAATAAATCCGACTTTCGACGTTGCGGCAAGAACTTATATAAATCAATATATAATAAGAATGAATGCAAGCGGTTCCATGTTAAATTTTAACGTAAATCTTTCATCGACTCCGCCTCTTTCGGAGTTAAGCATAGTTTCGATGCTTGCGCTCGGTACTTCGACAAATTCGGTTTATGCTTCATCGGCGGGAGGAATAGCCGCTTCCGAAGCGGCTTCCGCAATCGGCGGCGGGGTCGAGCAGAGCGTTACCGGAACTATATCCAGCTATTTCGGTTTTAAAAATATGTCGGTAACGCCCGGCTATTCGGCGATAACGCACAGCGCCGCGCCGCAGGTAACCGTTTCTAAAAACTTGACGAAGCGGCTGTCGGTTTCATACAGCGATATAGCTTCGTCGCAATCGTCGCAATCGGCTACCGTTACTTATAGGCTTACCCCGCATATTTCCGTTATAGGAGTATGGGAAAATAACGAGCTAGCGCCGAACAGTTCCAACGTTTACAGCGAAGTAGGCGGTAATATAGTATTTCACTTTAGGTTTTATTAAAATTTTTAAAATAAAAACAATGAATATTATAAAAAAATCTTTTATTTTTTTTGCTTATACTTTATTATTTGCGATATTTTTCTTATATTTTGCGGCAAATAACGTTTTTGCCTCAAACATTCGCAATATCTACGATATAAATGCAGGGCAATATACAGTAAAATCTATTAATTACAAAATGCCTTACGGTATTCCGGCAAGCAATATAAAAGATCTTTTCTATATAAAATCCGGAAGAAAATTTTCAATGATTTCTTTGGAAAAAACGATTAAAACGCTTTATGCTTCAGGCTATTTTTCCAATGTTTCTGTTTTTGCAAATATAAATAAAAAATTAAAATTAATTTATTTAAAATTTGTTTTTTCTCCAAAAATTTACATTAAAGAAATTAATATAAAAGGACTTAAGAATACCGGAATTTCGAACGGTAGGATAATAAAATCCATTCCTTTTAAAAAAAGCGGTTTAGTATATAAATATTATAAAACTATAAGCATAAAAAAAATAAAAAAGATTATGTCTAATGGCGGTTATCCGTCGGCAAAAGTAAGCATAAAAACTACCGAATTAAATGAAAAGCCTAAAGCTTATGCGGTAAATATAAAAATTATTGCCGGCAGGCCGGTTATAATTTCTAATATATTCGTTAAATTTAAATTATATTATCCCGAAAAAAAGATTGAAGTTTTAATTAAAAAACTTATCGGCAAACCGCTTAATTTAAATAAAATTCATTTATTGAGGAAAAGCATATGGGATTTATATAAAAAAAAGGGCTATTTAAATGCTATTATAGCAAGCCCTAAAATAACTTATATTTCTAAACGCAAAGCCGTGATAGCTCTTAAGGTTCATCCGGGTTATAAAATATTGTTTCATTTTAAAGGAATAAAGCCGTTAAGCGAAAATTTCGTAAAAAAATCCGTATTGCAAATTAAAAACGTATTAATATTCGACGACGGCACTTTTTTAGCTTTTCAAAAGGTTTTAAAAAAATACTATATGAAACAGGGCTACTTTTTTGCCAAGGTCTTGTTTAAAGAAAATAAGGACAAGAAAGATAAGACGATAAATCTCTACTATTCGGTATATAAGGGAAGCAAAGTAAAAATAAGCAAAATAAACATATACGGGTATAAACCTTTCAGCATAGGGACTATAAAGCGTCTTATGAGAACGCGCGTAACTTCTTTTTTTAACAGGGAATATTTCCGCAGAAACAGGCTTAAAAACGACGTTCAAAATATTAAAAACTATTACGACAACGAAGGTTATTTATCCGCCCGTATTTCTTATAAATTAAAATTTTCGCCGGATAAAAAGAGCGTAGCGGTAACCG
Source organism: Candidatus Acidulodesulfobacterium acidiphilum (assembly GCA_008534395.1). NCBI lineage: Bacteria > Candidatus Acidulodesulfobacteriota > Candidatus Acidulidesulfobacterales > Candidatus Acidulidesulfobacteraceae > Candidatus Acidulidesulfobacterium > Candidatus Acidulidesulfobacterium acidiphilum. The sequence goes on along the minus strand of SHMQ01000015.1, from coordinate 1,248 downwards.
TAAATATAGATTCGGGAATTCCCACTATCGTAAAAAAAGTTTATATTACCGGACTTCCGGCTATTTTTAAAAACAATGCCGCGCTTACCGGCTATTTTTTAAAAATGAAAGCGAAACCATTCCGTATAATTACTGCCGAGAACGGAAAGGAACTGCTTTCCACAAAATTATCGGATTCAGGGTACGTTTTTTCAAAAGTTAAAATGAACGTAAAGTTTTTAAAAAATAAAAAATATGCGTATATTTACTATGAGATAAAAGCGGGACCGAGAGTCAGGATAAAACGGATTTTAATAACGGGCAATACTGTAACGAGGACGGGTTTTATTAAAAGTCTTTTACTTTTTAAAAAAGGGCAGTTTTACGACCAGCGGAAAATACTTGAAACTCAAAACAGGCTTTATAAAAGAGGTATATTTAATTCGGCCGTCATTAAAATAGAAAATCCCGAAAACGAAGTTTCGGAAAAAACGATAATCGTTAAGGTAAAAGATGCTAAACCATTAGATTTGAGTTTTGGCGCAGGTTACGGCACTTATACCAGATATAAAGGGTTTATTCAGATTGAAAACGACAATTTGTTCGGCACTGGAAAATCTCTTTCTTTAAGATTTTCCAAAAGCGCTATTTATACAAATCTTTTGTTAAGCTATTACGACCCTGCGATATACGGATACAGAGGGTTGGCGTTTAACGCGAGCGGACTCGATACCGACGTGATAACGCTTAATTACACTATGCACAAAGAAGGGGCGGATTTTTCGCTTATAAGAAGATTTAACAGATATTTTAAAGGATTGCTGTCGTACGGCATGTTTTACGATTTTCTTTCCGGATTAAATCCAGGCGCCGAAATTACGCCCCGCGACGACGGTTTTACCAGAATAAGCTCTGCGTCGCTTTCGTTTATATATAATACCAAAAATAATATCTTCAATCCGACTTCCGGAAACTTAACCAATTTACGTTTTTCTTATTCTAATTTTATATTGGATTCACAGATTAACTTTTTTAAAATTTATTTTCATTCGGAAGAATATATTCCTTTTCTATATAACACGGATTTTCTTATAGGTGCAAGATTAGGCTATATAAGGCCGTTGTCGCCGACCTCTCAGGTACCGATAAACGAAAGGTTTTTTCTCGGCGGAAGAACGACCGTCAGAGGTTTCCCTCAGGATTCTATAGGACTCGTAAACTTAAATCCTTACGGCTATCCTATAGGCGGAGACGTTATGGAAAATTATA
>SHMQ01000014.1 GCA_008534395.1 Candidatus Acidulodesulfobacterium acidiphilum | reverse complement strand
GTTCTTTCTTTGTTTCGGCTATATCCTGAGCCACAATTCCCATAGCTTCCGTTAGTGCGGAATTAGATTCCGAATAAAGGCCTGCGGTTATTAAGGCTTTATCGCCGCCGGCCAAGCGGCCCGCTTTATTTATATCTTCAAAGTTTAAATTCCTTCTTGCAATCAATTTCGCGCATGAATTTAACGAACCGACGAATATATTTATTTCACCGGATATTTTATATAATTTGCCGATAATTTCGTTAATGCCGTTATTTGTAAAAACGCCTGTTTTTCCATGTTCGTTTAAAAAATTCCCTTTTTCGATATTTTCTACGATAGTCTGAAGCCTTTCAAGAGGTTTAATCAAAAAATAATATATAAAAACGGCGGATATTATTATGCCCGCCATAATTAAAACGGATGCTGATTCTATAGAAAAATAACGAGGAAAAATAAAAAACGGTACGGCAAATATAATTACCGTAAACAAATATACGGCGGCGAACTTTATCGCTATATCGTAAGAAACTTTCTTAAATGCCATGATTGCATCTCCATTTTAAATATTTTTATATATTTTTATAAATAAATATTTAGTATTTAGATTAATATAATGCAATTATTATGCCATTGATAAGATTAAATGAAGTCCATATTTAATTTGTGGTATTTTGTGTATATTTTTAAGCCTTGCCTTAATACATCGCCGTTTATTAATTAAGGTTGTCATATTGCCAACAAAGTTGGCAATATGCCGCTTTTTAATTTATTTCAAAACTATACATCCCTATCATATAAAACGCGTTTGAATGGAAATATGCGCTTGGATCAACCGCATACGAAGTTAAGTTATTATCCCATTCCAATCCAAGCATCAAAGTACTAATCTGTTTATTTAAGACATTTAATTTACATTATTTATCAGTTGCCATTTTGATAGTTATGTTGGTACTAATTAATAAATTCAAATATTGCGCATCAAATAAATCTTTAAAAATTAAATATTTTCATATTATTTTGGGGTAGTTTTTTAGTTTGTTATTGTCCTAATAATTTAGTATAATAAAAAAATATGCGCTACATCGCATATTAAATGCCTATACAAAATTATTTTCAGTATGCCGCAATAAGCCGAAGTGGTGGAATTGGTAGACGCACCGGACTCAAAATCCGGCGGGAGCAATCCCATGGGGGTTCGATTCCCCCCTTCGGCACCACTGATTTTATAAGGTTCTCCTGTTTCAAGCCCTTTTCATATTTAATCAAATAATATCATTTTTTTACCCATTTTTGTCTTTTTTATGGCGAGATTTTCACATAGGTTTTGTATATATCAGCTTCCTGCAAAAAAGTTCGGAATTAAGAAACCGAGCAAGGCATAAGGTATTTAGCATACCTTTAAAAAATTTTCTATAAAATTTTCTAAAGAAGAAATCAGGGAAAAGGCATGGCGTTTTACGGCCATCAATCGTAAAATTCTGTTATAATTAGCGGGATATTAAGATAGTGTTTGTCGGTCGTAATGACTTTAAGCCCGTATTCCATAGCCGAGGCGGCTATCCATATATCGTTGGATGGTATCGGCGTACCGTTTTTGCGCAGGTAATTTATTATAGCCGCATATCTTTCGGAGGTTTCTTCGCCGATAGCGGCAACATTTACCCTTGAAGATTTTAAGAATTTCCTGAGAATTTCCCTGTTCCGCTCCTCGTTTTTCCCCATAACGAATCCGGATAATAATTCACCTATCACAATCGGATTTATAAATATCTCATCCGAAATTTGTATTGCGAATTTTATCTTATCGTGTCCTCTCAAGAAAGAAGAGTAAGCGGAAGTATCAAGCATTATTTTTCTGTTGTCCATAACTCTTTATCAATCTTTCTTATATCCGAAAGATTTTTTTTAAACGCTTCGGCTTCGCTTTCCGACCATAAACCGGAAAAACAGTCTAAGTCGTGATATAGCTTTTCTTTTTTGCTTTTATTTTTATTAGTGCCTATAGATTTTACCGCCAGCGAAACAAGCGCCTTGTTAAGGCTAACACCCTTTTCTGCCGCCTCTTTTCTAATAATATTTTCAAGCTCGTCAGGTATTCCTCTTATAGTAAGTTGCTTCATCGATATTACCTCCATTTATGATTCAAAATAGAGTCATTTTATATTATAAATAAATCTATTATCGCATCATACGAAAATATTATCAACTACTTTTCTTCCAAAATCCCCTAATTGACTGTAATTAAAAAATTAAAATAGCAGCTTTAATGTAAACTGCTCCTTGCTAATATTAACGATGAGCATAAAATGAAAAGAAAAAGGATTTGAAGACGCATCTTTCCCAGAACTGTTTTTATTTATTATTCAATTATACAATTATAGCATATATTTTAATTCATTTAAAAAACGGAAAAAAGTCTAACAGGCACTATTATTTCATAGCCGCTATCCGGTTTTATGGCAGACCGTTTAAATCGTCATGTTGCAATCTTTCGATACAGCCAGTTTCTTAGTTTTCTATTAATCGCCGTTTTTAGCCTATTAATATTTAAAATTTCTATTATATGGACAATAATCGTATCTTTAACGATGGGTTTAGTTTTCGGCGGAATGTCCCTCCCTTATGTAATCGTTTTGCAATTATTTCCGTTAGAGTTGGCAGGTACCGCCAACGGTATTATGAATACTTTCAGTTTTATCGGAGCCTTATCGATACCCGTGGTTTTAGGGGCTATTATCGGCTATACGGGTAATTTCTCTTTTGCTTTTGGCGTAACGGCTGTCTGTTTTTTTCTTGCTTTTATATTTTCGTATAATGTTCTAAAAATTCCAAAGGGTTATTAAAAAAAGCGGATAATATTTATTTATTCTTATACTCCTGTCTGCATTTGCAGATTATTTATAAAAATCTTGGTTTTTTTAGTAAGGTATAAAAAAACAAAGAAATCTATCTGTATAATTTTATTAATGGTATAATAAATATAAGTTTAAAAATAAGTGGGTAAATATTTAACGGAGAAAAAAATGCAGACGGTCAAAAACGAAGTTGCCGACCTTCTAAAGCGCTTACCGGATAATTGCACTTTAGAAGATATACAGTATCATTTATATGTAATACAAAAAATCGAATGCGGTTTGAAGGACGAGGAAGAAGGCCGCGTTTACGAAGAAAAAGAAATTGAAGAGAAAATGTCCAAATGGCTCGAAAAATAATCTGGACGTTAGAGGCCGCCGATGACCTTGAATCTATTGCAACATATATATCCAGAGATTCTCATTTTTATTCAAAATCTTTCGTCCGTGAAATCATAAATGCAAGCCTTTCTCTTAAAGAATTTCCTGAAAGAGGCCGCATAGTTCCTGAATTTTCAAATTCTGCCGTCCACGAACTTTTTATAAAAGAATACCGCCTAATATATAAAATAGAAGAATCCCGCATCGTCATACTTGGTATTATCCACGGTAAAAGAAACCTGAGACTTTATCCTAAAAAGACCGATAAAAAAAAGAGGCGACGATATTTTTAATTTAAATCAAAACTTAGCCCTTAGATATTGTTTAGGCCATTCGATATCTACGCCAAGTTTGCGTGCCGCCGTAAGAGGCCAATAAGGATTGCGGAGCAGTTCCCTGCCGAGAGCCACCATATCAGCAGTTCCGGAACTTAGTATGAAATCGGCAAATTCCGGTTTCGTAATAAGTCCTACTCCCGAAACGGCTATACCGGCTTTTTCCCTTATCTCTTTTGCGAAGCCGAGCTGATAGCCAAAATATATATTCATTTTTGCTTTCGGAGACGTTCCGCCTGAAGAACAGTCTATTAAAGATACTCCTGCTTCTTTTAACATTTTTGCCAAACCTATAGACGATTCGAGGTCAAAACCTCCTTCTATCCAGTCAACGGCGGAAATTCTTACTAATATTGGCTTGTTTTTCGGCCAGCCTTCAGATTTTATTGCGCTTATAATTTCCAGCAGGAGTCTTGCCCTGTTTTCGAGGCTGCCGCCGTATTTATCGGTTCTTTTATTTGATATCGGCGACAAAAATTCGTTTATCAGATAACCATGGGCGGCATGTATTTCTATAACGTCGAATCCAGCCTTATCGGCATTTTTTGCACCGTTTGCAAAATCTTTCACGACTTTTTTAATATCGTTTTCATCCATTTCTTTTGGAACAGGATAGCCTTCGTCAAAAGGAATAGGGCTGGGACCGAGAACCTGCCAACCGCCTTCGCCTGGTTTCAAGGGGTTCTCTCCAAGCCACGGAGCGTTCGTCGATGCTTTTCTTCCGGCATGCGCCAGTTGTATTCCCATTACCGATCCGCAAGATTTACAAAATTCTACGACGGGCTTAAAGGCCCCTACTTGCTTTTCGTTCCATATTCCGGCATCGTAAGGGCTGATTCTTCCTTCAGGGCTGACGCCGGTAGCTTCAACCATGATAAGTCCGACGCCGCCTATCGCTCTTGCCCCTAAATGAGCGGTATGAAAAGCGCCTATTACGCCGTCAACCGCCGAGTACATACACATTGGCGCCATCATTATTCTGTTTTTAATTTTTATTCCGCCTATCTCTATCGGTTCAAAAAGCATTCTCATAATAATTTCCCCCCCTCCCTTATCTTATTTGTTTAAATTATTATCTATTATTATCTGTTATCTCTATTTATTTTGTAGCTATCTTTATTTATCTTTATTTTAACTTAATCCGTTTTTTGGAAATTTCTTTATCAGTATAAACGATAAACGTCATGCGTTTATATATCCGTTTTTGCAGGAATAACTATGCTGTGCGTGAAATGTGAATTGATATTATTCTTTTCTTCTTACTCATATTATACCACATCAAACGCCCTCAAAGCCAAAAAAATATTCCGTTAAATAAGATGTCGTGCTATAATGGTTTTTATGATAGATGATAGTTTTAGAATAGGAAGCGGTTACGATATACATAAGTTTTTAGAATTTACGCTTTTTGAAAATGCCGCAAAAAAATTATATCTCGGCGGAGTGACTATAGAAGGGCATATAGGAGTTGAAGCTCATTCGGACGGCGACGTCGTGCTTCATTCGCTTACCGATGCCCTGCTTGGAGCTTTATCCCTTCCGGATATCGGCGTTTTATATCCGGATAATCTAAAATCAACAAAAGGAATAAGCAGCGTAGAAATAATAAATTACGCATACGGATTGGTTAAAGAAAAAGGCTACAATTTAGTTAACGCGGATATTACTATAGTCACGCAAACCCCTAAAATTTCGTCTTATAAAGAACAGATGATAACTTCCGTATCTTCCGCCTTAAACGTAGACAAATCCCGTATAAATATTAAAGGCAAAACTAAAGAAGGGCTTGATTCCGTCGGCAAACAGAAAGCCATAGAATGTTTCACCGTCTGTCTTTTGTCTAAGGAATTAAAATGAAAATATACGCGATATTGCTTGCCGCAGGAATAGGTTCGCGCACCGGTTTCTCCGTTCCTAAACAGCTTGTAAAAATAAAAAATAAAGAAATTATTCTGCACAGTCTCGATATTTTTTTAAATTCCAAAATTAATTTCGATGCAATTATAATAACTATTCCTCCGCCGCAAATTTTTAATTTTAACTGGGACGCTTTTTTCGGCAGCAATATTTCGAAAGAAAAAATAGAAAAATTAAAAATAGTAACCGGCGGAAAATCGCGGCAGGAATCCGTATATAATGCTATAAAATTTATAGAAAATACCTATATAAAAGCAGATGCGTCCAGGGAAAATTCAGGGAATACCGCCGAAAATACCGCCGTATTTATCCACGATTCCGCAAGACCTTTCGTAACCGAGAACGAATTAAGTTTATTATTAGATAAAACGGCAGAATACGGAGCCGCGTTCTTATGTTCGGGCGTTACGGAAACCATAAAAGAAATTCACGGAGAAAATAACGGCGCAAGCGCGGAAAAGTTGAAAAACAAAGCAGACGCGGTTAAACTTAAAACTCTTTTGAGGGACAGCCTTATATCCGCCAAAACTCCGCAGACGTTTAAGTTTAATATTATAAAAAAAGCCGTTTATAAAGCTGCAGAAGAAAATTTTATATCCACCGACGACGTATCTTTAGTCGAAAACTTAGGTTTGAACGTGTTTCCCGTAAAATCTACGGATTTAAATATAAAAATAACATCTGCCTTGGACTTTGAAATAGCCGAACTGTTTTTAAAAAAATTCCACTCGGAAAATTAAAAAAAGAAATTATACAACTGCATTCTCTTTTTCGCTGTTTATTTTAGTAAATATCATTCTGCCGCTTGAAGTTTGAAGCACGCTAGTAACGACGACCTCCAACTCCGAACCGACTAATTTCATGGCATCTTCGACTACTACCATAGTTCCGTCGTCCATATATGCTATGCCCTGATTTTTTTCCCTGCCCTCTTTTGTAATCAAGACAGTCATAGTTTCGCCAGGCAAAAGAATAGGTCTTAGCGCCTTAACTAAATCGTTTATATTTAAAACCCTTATATTCCTGACCTGTGCAACTTTATTAAGGTTAAAATCCGTCGTAATAATCTTACCGTTATTTTCTTTTGCAAAAGCGATTAATTTTGCATCGACTTCCTTTATATTCGGATAATCGACGTCGGTAAACTTTATATTAATATTTTTATCTTCCCTGAGTTCCTTAAGTATGTCCAATCCCCTTCTGCCTTTAACTCTTTTTAGCGGATCCTGGGAATCGGCTATATGCTGAAGTTCGTGTAAAACAAAAGAGGGAATAACGAAAGTTCCGTCTATAAAACCGGTCTTGGATACGTCCAATATTCTTCCGTCTATCAAAGAACTGGTATCTATAACTTTGTAATTACGGCATTGTTCCGATTCCTCCGCTTTTATGTCCGAAAAATTATTTCTGTTTGTTTCCTGCCGAAACTGATTCTGTCCGCCGACGGCTGCAGTTCCGTCCTGCATCCTTATACCGACCGAAAAATCGTCGCTCACCCTAAGTCCTATAATTAATCCCAGATAACCTGCCACGAAATTTACGAAAGCATAAGTAATATAACCAAGATCCGAACCGGTAAAAAAAGATTTAAAAAGCTGGTATGTAATATAATTGATTATAAAAAGCCCTATAAAAAGCCCGATTCCTCCGGTTAGTATTTTTTTGGTCGAAATCGATTCCATGCTTTTTTCGACGGATATAACAATAAAACCTATAGTAAAACCGAATAATAAACCAACATATGATAAAAAATCGTTATGCCAATATTCTTTTCCGATTAAAAAACCAAGAACGGCAGAGATAAGAACAAGCGATATCCTAATAAAAAGAATAGGTTTTTTATTAAAAATTTTCATCTGGGTTATAAATTTTATATAATAAACGTTTAAATTTATGCATTTAATTTCAAATTTTCTGATATTTCAGTCTTTTTTATAAATATTTTTTTTATTTTTTCTTCTACGTATGTTTCAGACCTGTTCATAACGGTAGAAATTTCTTTTGTTATTAAATGTTTTGCTTTTTCAAACATTTTCTTTTCGGCGAAGGACAATTCCTTTTGGCATTTTAAAGTATACAAATCCCTTAGAACTTCGGCAACTTCAAAAAGGCATGAGGAGCATAATTTTATATTGTATCCGTTAAATCTTTTGTTCCAGGATTCTTTTTTTGCGAAAGGCTTTTTTTCGGATTTTTCCTCAAGAACGTCGAAAACTTTCTGTATCTCGTTCTCTTTAATTAAAAGACGAAGACCGACTTCGGATTCGTTTTTTACCGGTATCATAATTTTAGCGTTGTTTTCTAAAACCCTGATATTGTAAAAAGACATTTCGGCGGAACCTATCGTTTTTTTGGAAATAGATTCTACGATGCAGACTCCGTACCCAGGATAAAATACAAATTCGTTTAAGTTAAACATTTTTAGCCTCCTTAAACTTTTAAAAAATTAATTTAAATATTATTAATTATTTCGTTAATTATAAGCTATATTATAAGCCGTGTCTCTTTCTACGGGTATCTTGCCCGTTTCGGTTATTATTTTTTTTAAATTTTTGACGCTGAGTCCGGAGGGCTGAGAAGAACCTGCGTTATGCGATATTTTTTCCTCTATAAGAGTTCCGTCGAAATCGTCGGCGCCGAAAGAAAGAGATACCTGTGCAAGATTAATGCCGAGATTTACGAAAAAAGTTTTTATATGTTTAAAATTATCTAAAAAAAGGCGGGCGGTCGCAATAACTTTAAGGTCATCGTACCCGGAAGTAAGCGATGAATTTTTGACCGCTGTATTTTTCGGCTGGAATGCAAACGGGATGAAAGATTTAAATCCTCCCGATTCGTCTTGTGCGTTTCTAATGTCGTTTAAGTGGTTTACCCTGTCTGCGAAGCTTTCTTTTACTCCATAAAGCATTGAAGCATTTGAAACGATTCCCGTTTTATGCGCCGCTTTATGAATATATATCCATCTCTCGCCGCTGATTTTATTTGGACAAAGTTTATTTCTTACGGCTGGATTAAAAATTTCGGCTCCGCCTCCGGGAAGACTGTTTAAGCCTCTTTCTTTTAAATCGTATAGCACGGCTTCCACGGATAAACCGGAAATCTTAGACAAATAGTCTATTTCTACGACGGTAAACGCCTGAATCATAAGGGAAGGGAATTCTTTCTTTATTCTGCGAATCATGTCTAAATAAAATTTGTAAGGCAAGGATGGATGAAGACCTCCGACTATATGGACTTCTTTAAAATTATTCAATTTATGATGTTTTCTTATATATTCAATTATTTCGTCTATACTCATAGAATATGCGTCGCTTTCTTTCCCCGTCCTGTAAAATGCGCAAAATGCGCACCTGTTTATGCATATATTGGTATAATTAACATGAATATTGACTATATAATAAACGCTGTTTCCGTTAATTTTATTGTTTTTATAGTTTGCAAGCTCTCCTATGGAAAGCAGGTCTTTAGATTCGAATAAAAACAGGGCGTCTTCAACCGTAAGCCTAATATTATTATAAACTTTTTCCTTAATTAAATCAAAACTTTTATTTTTCATTATATTTTCCGTTATAACCTTCCCATCTTTCATATATATCGTTCTCTATAGAAAGGCTGTCTAAAATTCTGCCCGTTATAAAATCGACTATATCGCTTATAGTTTTAGGCTTATTATAAAAACCGGGGATCAGCGGAAGTATTACCGCTCCTGATGAATATAGCGACAGCATGTTTTTAAGATGTATATCGTTGAGCGGAGTTTCTCTGGGGCATACCACAAGTCTTTTTTTTTCTTTTAAAACTACGTCTGCCGCACGTTCAATCAAATTTCCGGAAATTCCGCAAGCTATTCTTGCAAGCGAACCCATAGAACACGGAACAACCGCCATACCTTTAACCTCTTTTGCCGAACCGCTCGCAATTTTAGACTCCAAAAATTTTTCGTCTAAAAGTTCAAACATTTCGGCATAAGAATTAAAAACTGCATCCGAGGCAATATTGGAATTTGACGTTAAATTAAGTTTTATAACGTTTAATATTTCTTGTTTTGCGTCTAAATTAGAAATTTCGGGATTAACGTTATTGCTAATTTTTGCTTTATCTTTATAATTATAACCTTCTTTAAACATATCAAGTTCGTCTTTCATTACGGTAAAACCCGGTTCTGAAACGATAAGATGTACGAAATAAGAATGTTCGATTAAAGCTTTAAGAAGGCTCAGCCCGTATATTGCGCCGGATGCGCCTGTTATGGCAAGAATGTATGAATTTGTTTTTGTCATTTAAAAATTTAAAAAAATGTTAAATTGCAAAAATTAAGCGAATAGGCCGTTAAGTAAATAATTTTTTTTATATTAACTTATAATAATACGCTATGCTTAGCGACATAAATACGAAAAAAGTAATAGATATATAACCGTTCATGGTAAAAAACGCCATGTCGATATTATCCAAACTTTTAAAAACAAGAATATGCTCGTATGCAAAAAATCCGGTAACAAGCATTATACCGATAATATATAAAAAATTAAGGTTAAATAAAAAATATAAATAAACCAGGCAGAGCAGGGCAAATAAATGCAGTATCCTTGCAGTTATTACGGCATTTTTTACTCCGAATTTAGCCGGCACCGAAAAAAGTCCGTTTGCAATATCGAAATCGTAATCCATTACGGCATAAAGTATATCGAATCCTGCTCCCCAGAAAACTACCGCAAGCCCCATAATTAAAATTTTAAAATCCAAACTGCCGGTTACGGCAAGCCATGTTCCAAGAGGTCCTAATGCCATGCTTATTCCAAGAACGAGATGGGAAAAAAAAGTGAATCTTTTAGTAAAAGAATAAAAAGTTACAAAAGCTATCACAAATGGAGCAAGCACGAAACATGTAAAATTAAGTTCATATGCCGCAATAATAAGAACCGCATAAGACAGTATTCCAAAAATAACGCTGTATAAAACCGACAGTTCGCCCTTTGGAAGCGTTCTAGACATAGTCCTTTTGTTTTTAGCGTCTATTTTTCTGTCGATTATCCTGTTGAACGCCATTGCTCCGCTTCGTCCGGAAGCCATTGCGATAATAATCCATATTATTTTATAATAAAAAAAAGGCGTACCGAAAGAATCCGGATATTTATCGTAAAAAGCAAGAAAAAAAGCGCTAAGCGCAAAAGGCAGAACGAAAATAGTATGGGAAAATTTTACTAATTCTAAAGTATTTTTAATTTTTTTAAGCATCGATACCGTACTCTTTCCATTTTGCATCGACAAGTTTTTTTATTTCTTCGGACATAACTATATCGTTAGGCCATTTTCTCTTATAACCTTCCGATGCCCATTTTTTAGTAGCGTCGATGCCCATTTTTGAGCCGTAATTGGGAATATCTGAAGCATGTTCCAAAACGTCTATCGGCCCTTCGACGAAAGTTATATCTCTTTTAGGGTCTATATTGTTGCAAATCCTCCAAATAACCTCGCTTCTGTCCTGAACGTTTACGTCTTCGTCAAGTATTACTATAATTTTAGTAAACATCATTAAACCCAGTCCCCATATGCCGTGCATAATCTTCTTTGCATGCCCCGGATAACTTTTTTTAATGCTTACGAAAGCAAGGTCGTGAAATATTCCCTCGAAAGGAAGATTCATATCCACTATTTCCGGAAAAATCTTTTTTATGGCAGGAAGGAAAAATCTTTCGGTAGCTTTTCCTATATAGCAGTCTTCCATAGGAGGCTTGCCTACTATCGTAGCCGGATATACGGCATTTTTCCTATGCGTTATCAAAGTTACGTGAAAAACCGGATAAAAATCTTCCAAAGAATAATATCCCGTATGGTCGCCGAAAGGGCCTTCCACCCTTAAATCTTCGCCTGGGTCTATATATCCTTCGAGTACGAATTCGGCGTTTGCCGGAACGTATATATCGTTAGTCTCGCATTTAACTAATTCGACGGCTTCGCCTCTTAAAAAACCGGCGAACATCATCTCTTCGATATCCGGAGGCAGAGGAGCCGTTGCCGAATAAATAACGGACGGATCGGAACCTATGACTACCGAAACCGGTATTTTTTGACCCAGCTCTTTATATTTCCTGAAATGTCTTGCGCCGTCTTTATGTATATGCCAGTGCATTCCGCAGGTCGTATCGTCGTAAACCTGCATCCTGTACATACCTACGTTCGTAGAACCTTTTTCCGGATCTTTAGTAAAAACAAGCGGAAGGGTAATAAACGGACCGCCGTCTTCCGGCCATGTTTTTAAAACGGGCAGAATGTCTAAAAGTGGCGGTTTATCTATTATAACCTCTTTGCATTTTGCGTTTTTTACTATCTTGGGCATATAGTCGGCAAGTTTTTTAAGCTTTGAAAGGGATTTTATCTTTTCAAAAAAATTTGTCGGAATGTCGGGGTCGATAATTTCCTCTATTCTTTTGGCGACGTCGTCTAAGTTTTCGACTTCAAAAGCTTTCAATATTCTCTTGTTGGAACCGAACATATTTATTAAAACGGGAAAATTATATCCTTTAACGTTTTCGAATAAAAGAGCCGGACCCTCTTTTTTTACCGTTCTGTCTGCAATCTCGGCTATTTCCAAAATCCTGTCGACTGGAGCGCCGACTCTTTTTAAGTCGCCGTTTTTTTCTAAAACTCCGATAAATTCGTGCAGGTCTTTATATGGCATATAGTTTGTTATAAATATTATAAATTAAATTTTAGGAAATCAGGTTAAAGTTTATTCCGTCTTCTATTATAGCAAAAAAACGAAAAAAATGGGATGTTTTATTTTTTAATTCTGTATTCTCCTTTTTTTACCGTGTATCCGATACCGTCGAAATATTCCAGAAGGGGTATCGCATATTTTCTGGAAACTTCGGCAATTTCTTTTATATCCTTAGGCTCCAATTTTTCATTTTTATCGAAAAAAGCGTCTAATTTTAATTTTATGAAGTCTATCTGTTCTCTTAAATAATACATATCATGTTTGACTTTTACGATTTTGGACGATTTAAGCATTAAACTCAATATATAATTTAATGTTTTTCTGGGCATGGCTAATTTTCTTTCTATTTCGCCGTAATCAGGAACGCTGTTTCCGTTGGAAATCAATAAATCTTCTATTTTTTTTGCCGCGTCTGCGTATTCAGGAGGAATATCCGCACCGGCTTCTTTAACTGCTTCAAATCCTTTAGGAATTATATTTCCCGTGCTGTCGTAAGATAAATACTTTTCGCTTAACAAGTCGTTTATCAAAATATCGAAAACAATATCCGCCGTTTTATAAGCCTCTTTATAAATATTTTCCGCGTTTATGCTTTCGGTAAAAACATTAAAAAGCTCTGTTTTGCCGTAAATTTTTTTATCTTTTTCTATGATACCGGTTAATATTTTTTTTCCTTTATTATAAAAATCCGAAGTAAATGCATGTCTGTTTTTCTTATCGGTTATTATTTTTCCGTCTTTTTTTAACCGCTCTATAACGTCAAAAAAATCGGATAAATTTAAATTAAATTTTTTATAAATACTTTCTAAATTAACGGGTTGGAATATTTCTATAAAACCGTAAACAGCGTCATTTGCATTATCGGAAATAATTTTTTCGTATGATTCGTTAAAAATTTCCGAGTATTCGTAATCAGCCGAAGAATCTATAATGGTACCGCCGCCGATAGTTTTTCCGGCTCCTATATCCCTTATAATAAATTTTTCGCCGGTTACCGAAGCTATTTCTCCGTTTAATTTAAACAAAGCATACGAATATTCTCCGGGTTTAATCTTCTTTTCATGATTAAAAACTATTATTTTACCCGCAACGGACAACGTTCCCGTCATAAACATTAAGTTAATATGGCTTTTAAGGTCTTTTTTGTTTTCAAAGTCGTAAAACACTTTGGTTAAAACGGTATCTGACGCAATTAAAGAATTTTTTTCGGATATAACGTATCCAAATTTTACGTTTTCTTTTTTAACCGAAGGCACGTTAAGCGATATTCTCATGGATTTAAAAGCCTTATCTACCGGCTTATTATGAGATTCTATACTTTTTACCCTTGCAGTTATACCCTGCGGCATTATCTGAATTTCGTCGTTTACCTTAAAAGTTCCGTACTTTAACGTTCCTGCCAATATAGTCCCGAAACCTTTTGAAGAAATAATTCTGTCTATAGGCAGAAAAACTTTGGTGGGGTTGTAAATTTTATTATATTGCGGCAGGGAATTATATTCCTGAATAATTTTTTCTATATTTTCTTTTAATTCTTCGATTCCTTTGCCTGATTTTGTCGATACTTTAAAGATATTCGACGAATATTTTTCATAACCGTATGCTTTTAAAAATTGCTTTACTTCGGATTCTCTTTTTGCGAGGATTTCTGATGAAACTGCATCTGTTTTCGTTATTACCGGAATTACAAGCCTTATTCCCAGAAGTTTTAAAATAAGCATATGTTCTTTAGTCTGCGCCATTATTCCGTCGTCTGCCGCAATTACAAGCAAAACCCCGTCCATGCCGGTTGAACCGGAAACCATAGTCTTTATAAATTTTGCGTGACCCGGAACATCGACTATGCCTGCGGAAATACCGGAAGGGAACCGCATATCGGCATAACCCAAAACGATACTTATACCCCGCTTTTTTTCTTCTTCTAATCTGTCGGTCTCTATGCCGGTTAAAACTTTAATAAGGGAAGATTTTCCGTGGTCTATATGACCGGCGGTTCCAAGTATAAAATTATTATTCATTGGAGTAATATTTTATCATACGGGAGTATAAAAAAATAGCCCGGCTCTTTTTACGGAACCGGGCCACCTTTAGGAGGAGTGATGGAAAGCTTACAGTTTGTCTTGGTTTCGAGAAAACTTTTTATTATGTTGCCGATATATATAATTTATTTTATAGAATATGCCAGATAAAGCTTCATATTGCCGCGTCTTATATAAAACAGGAACTGTTTTGATTTTTCCGCCCTGTCTATATCGCCTACATACTCCGAAATATTATTAACGATATGATGATTAATCGACTCAATAACGTCCCCAGGCATTATACCCATTCTTTGGCCTGCGCCGCCGGGTATAACTTTTGAAACTATAACTCCGTGATGAACGTTTTGTATCCCGTAACTCTGCATATTTTGAGGAGTAAGAGGGATAACCGTTATTCCTAATTTTTTTGCCGAAATTTTCTGGGCTTTTTGGTTAAAAATATTGCTTTTGCTGTTCCAGTTGCCCACCGTTATAGATAAAGCTATCTTTTTCCCGTTCCTTATTACTTCTATCGGAACCGTCGCTCCCGGTTTAGTATTGCCGACTAACCACGGAAGTTGAGACATTTCTTTTACTTTTATACCGTTGTATTTTATTATGACGTCTCCGCTTCTTAAGCCTGCTTTTGCCGCCGGTCCTCCTGGAACTACAGAGGAAACAAGCGCTCCGCGAGTAGTTTGAAGATTAAACGCTTTTTTAAGAGACGGAGTGATCTCCTGAATTTCTATTCCGAGCCAGCCTCTCGTTATTTTGCCTGTTTCAAGCTCCGGAAGAACTTCTTTTACCACGTTTACCGGTATAGAAAAGCCTATTCCCTGAGCTCCTTTTATAATTGCCGTATTAATGCCTATTACCTGACCTTTCATGTTTATCAGCGGGCCGCCGCTGTTTCCCGGATTAATTGCGGCATTTGTTTGAATAAAGTCCTCGTAAGGTCCTCCTATAGCTCTGCCTTTTGCGCTTATAATTCCATTCGTTACCGTCCAGCCTAAACCAAATGGATTTCCTATTGCAAGAACCCATTCGCCTATTTGAGATTTCGCGGAATCACCTAGTACCGCCGCCGGAAGATTATTGCCGTCGTTTATTTTAAGCAGGGCAAGATCTACCTGCGGGTCTTTGCCTATAACCGTTGCTCTAAACGTTTTGCCTGTAGAAAGTTTTACGTATATTTTAGTCGCTCCTTTTATGACATGGTTATTAGTAATTATGTAACCGTTTTTACTTATAATTACTCCAGAACCTAAACTTTCTTCTGTATATGTCGACTGCGGAGCATTATTAAAAAAATTTTTAAAAAAATTACCGAAAGGGTTGGGCTGTGTGCCGAATGGACTTTCATACATCTGAAAAGGACCGCTCTTAACTTTTTGAGTCGTCCTTATATTTACGACGAAAGGTTTATCTTTTTTTATTAATGCAATGAAATTGCTTGGTCCATTCTGCGCGGGTACCGTAGAGTTCGTAGTAGAGTAAATTACAGGAGCGGTTCCTTCCGCCATAGATTTTTTAAAAAGATGCAAATTGGCGGTTATTATAACCCCCGCTATTATACCGATAAGAACGGCTACTCCTGCGCCTATAATTTTTGAATCTGACTTAAATTTCAATTTCATAGTCTAAAAACCCTCGCTTAATTTTTATTATTTATTAATGCAAAAACCGTGCCATATTAAAAGTTAAAGTATTTAATTACCTGTAAACCCTGTCGTCAGTAAGCAAATAAATAAATCTGACACCTTTAAAAAATTTAAATTTTTTGCCGTTTTGACAAATATAAATTGTCAAAACGGCAAAATGAGTTTTAGGCAGGTTCGGGGGTAACTACAGTAACCTTTTCGACGATTACCCCCGATTCTTCCTTATAGTCTATAACTATCGAATCGCCGGAAACGATTGCGCCGGACAATAAATCGACGGCAATTTTATCCTGTATGAAAGACTTAACCGCTCTCTTTAAGGGTCTTGCTCCATAAATCGGATCGTAACCTTCCATTGCTATAAACTTAAGCAAAGAATCCGTATATTCGGCGTCTATGCCTCTTTCCTTAAGTACGTTAATAAGTTTTTTGAGCTGTATTTCGACGATTTTCATTATATCGTTTTCGCTTAAAGCGTGGAATATTATTATATCGTCTAATCTGTTTAAAAACTCGGGCCTGAAATAATTTTTTAAAATCCCGTTCACGCTGTTTTTCATTTCTTCATACTGCTTGCCGCTGTAACTTTGTATAATATCGGAACCTATGTTGGATGTCATAATGACAATCGTATTTTTAAAATCGACCGTTCTTCCCTGTCCGTCGGTAAGCCTTCCGTCGTCGAGAAGCTGAAGCATTACGTTAAACACGTCCTGATGAGCTTTCTCTACTTCGTCGAATAAAACTACGCTGTAAGGACGCCTTCTTACCGCTTCCGTAAGCTGTCCGCCCTCTTCGTACCCGACGTAGCCCGGAGGAGCGCCTATAAGTCTCGATACCGCATGCTTTTCCATATACTCCGACATATCTATTCTTACTATATTGTTTTCGTCGTCGAATAAAAACTCGGCGAGGGCTTTTGCCAGTTCCGTCTTTCCGACGCCGGTCGGTCCTAGAAACATAAATGAACCTATCGGTTTATTTGCGTCAGATAAACCGGCGCGGGAACGCCTGATGGTATTAGCCACGCTGTTGATTGCTTCATCTTGCGATATCACCCTGTCGTGAAGGTGCTCTTCTATTTGAAGAAGTTTCTCTTTTTCTCCTTCCATAAGTTTAGAAACGGGTATTCCGGTCCATTTAGCAACTACTCTTGCAATGTCTTCGGAATCTACTTCTTCTTTTAAAAAGCTTCCGTTTTTCTGCATTGCAATGAGAGATTTATTTAAGTCTTCAAGTTTCTTTTCAAGTTCGTTTAATTTGCCGTATCTTATTTCCGCCACTTTATCGTATTTGCCTTCTCTTTCGTATCTCTGTTCCTCAATTCTCTGAGAATCTATTTCTTTTTTAATTTCGCCTATTTTTTGGATATATTCTTTTTCGTTATGCCACTTTGCTTTCTTCTGATTGAAATCTTCTTCCAGATTTGCAAGCTCTTCGTCAAGCTCTTTTAATCTTTTTTTAGATTGTTCGTCTTTTTCTTTTTTTAGCGCTTCCTGCTCTATTTTAATTCTGATTATATTTCTTTGGACTTCGTCGAGAGCGGCGGGAAGAGAATCGATTTCTATTCTTAATTTTGCCGAAGCTTCATCTATAAGGTCTATAGCCTTATCCGGCAAAAATCTGTCGGTAATATATCTGTGCGACAGCGTAGCCGCCGCAATTAAGGCTGAATCTTTTATTCTTATGCCGTGATATGCTTCGTATCTTTCTTTCAGTCCCCTGAGTATAGAAATAGTATCTTCTACGGACGGTTCGTCTACGAAAATAGGCTGAAATCTTCTTTCCAGAGCGGCGTCTTTTTCTATGTATTTTCTGTATTCGTCAAGCGTAGTCGCTCCTATAGCCCTTAACTCCCCTCTTGCAAGAGCCGGTTTCAGAAGATTGGATGCATCCATCGCTCCTTCGGATTTTCCCGCGCCTACGAGATTGTGCAGTTCGTCTATAAATATTATTATCCTGCCTTCGGAAGACTTTATCTCTTTTACGACCGCTTTAAGCCTGTCTTCAAATTCGCCCCTGTATTTAGCCCCCGCAATTAAAGAGCCAAGGTCTAACGAAAGAACTGCTTTTTCTTTAAGGATTTCCGGAACGTCGCCGTCGGCGATTCTTTTAGCAAGTCCTTCGACTATCGCCGTCTTGCCGACGCCCGGATCTCCTATCAGTACGGGATTATTTTTAGTCCTTCTGGACAGTACTTCCATAATTCTTCTTATTTCGCCGTCTCTGCCTATAACCGGATCTATTTTTCCGGATTTTGCAAGCTGTGTTAAGTTTACGGTATATTTTTCCAAAGCCTGATATTTATCTTCGGGATTTTGGTCGGTAACTTTCGTATTGCCTCTGATATCGGTAAGAACTTTAAGGACGTTGTCTTTAGTTAATCCAAATTTAGTTAATAACTCGTATGATTTTGTATCTTTGACGTCAAACATTGCAAGAACGAAATGTTCGACGGACACAAAATCGTCTTTCATGAAATTTTTATTCTTTTCCGCGGCGTCTAAAATACGCTTCATCGACGAAGAAAAAGCCGGCTCCATTCCTCCTTCTACAACGGCAAGTTTAGACAGCGCCGTTTCTAATTGTTCGGTAAAAGATTTTAGGTCTATGCCTATTTTTTTAAAAATAGATAATGCTATACTGTTTTCGTCGTAATTAAGCAGGGCATATAATAAATGCAAATCCGATATTTCCGGATTTTTAGACTCTTTAGCCGTATTTATCGTAAGTTCTATTAATTCCTGAGATTTTATGGTAAAATTATTAAGATTCATAAAAATATATCGCCTCCGGTTTATTTTTTTTCCGAAATATAAGCCATTCTAAGATCGTATAAAATATTTTCTATAAGTTTGGCTTCATTTTCGTCAAGATTTCCTTTGGTCTTTTTAGAAAGCATGTCTATAGTATCTATCAAGTATTTAGCCGTTCCTAAGTCTTTCTCGTATTTCTTGGATATAGGATTCGGTATCTTACCCATAAAAAGAAGCGCCTGCGTATTAAGCGAATAGATGAACGTTGCAAAATCTGCTTCAAAATCAGGCATATCGGCGGCAGTTTCGTCTGCGGCTTTTTTTTCGGAACCGGCAGCGGTTCCCGCCGTATTTTCATCGGCTTTTTCCGCCGGTTTCGCTTCTTCGGTATTCTGTGTTTCTTTTATTTCTTCGGTTTCCGAAATCTTCCTTTTATCTACTACTTTAAAAGATTTTTCGGCTTCCTTATCAGGCATAATCAGGTTCCTCCTTGTATTTTTCTTTTCCGTTTTTAACTTTTTTTGCAATATCGCCGTCTTCAGGATTTTTATCGTATGAGATAGATATCTCGCCGTCTTTAAGTTCGGCGGTAAATATATCTCCATCTTTCCATTTAAGCGTCAGCGGTACCTTGATGAGGTCGTCGACGGTACGCTTTAAAAATCTCGCTCCGAATTTAGAACTGTAGCCGGTCTCTACTAATTTTTCCAAAGCGGCGTCGGTAACTATAATTTCTTTGTGGTGTTCCGACATAGTTTTATTTATAGTTTCTATATGCATTAATGCGATTTTTTTAACTTCTTCTTTAGTAAGCGGCGAAAAAATAACGATATCGTCTATCCTGTTGATAAATTCCGGAGAAAAAAAGTTTTCGATTTCTTTATTTATCGTTCCCTTAATAGACTTTACTATATCGTTTGATTCTATAAAACCGAGCGGTTTCGTAAATTTTGAAAATTCATGCGAACCCAGATTCGACGTCATAATAATTACGGAATCCGAAAAATAAACTCTTTTGCCTCTTCCGTCGGTTAAAAAACCTTCGTCGAAAACCTGAAGGAAAAGATTAAATACGAGATCGCTGGCTTTTTCGATTTCATCCAAAAGAATTACGGAATAGGGGTTATCTTTTACCTGATTGGTTAAAGTTCCGCCTCTCGAAGAACCGACTATGCCTCTCGGCATACCTATTAATTTATCGACCGCTATCGAGCCGTCTTTATATTCCGACATATCTATCCTGATTATATTTCTTTCGGAACCGAACAGGTACTCCGCCATTGCCTTTGCAGTTTCCGTT
Organism: Candidatus Acidulodesulfobacterium acidiphilum; assembly: GCA_008534395.1. NCBI lineage: Bacteria > Candidatus Acidulodesulfobacteriota > Candidatus Acidulidesulfobacterales > Candidatus Acidulidesulfobacteraceae > Candidatus Acidulidesulfobacterium > Candidatus Acidulidesulfobacterium acidiphilum. The sequence continues at coordinate 39,849 of SHMQ01000014.1, read as the reverse complement.
TTTCCGACTCCCGTGGGGCCTAAAAAAAGAAGCACGGCATCCGGCCTGTTAAAATTTCCTTTCAAAGGACCTTTATTAAGCCTTAAATGCTTTGCTAAAGAATTAACGGCGTCTTTCTGTCCGACTATCCTTTTTGAGAAAAATTCCTCCATATCCTGAAACCTTTCTAAAACGTCTCTTTTAATCAAATCTATAGGCATGCCGGTTTCCTGCGCGATTACCTGATAGATATTCTCCTTTTTAACTATTTTATCGTCGTTGTATATTTCGGCTTTTACGCATCCTGAATCTACCCATCCGATAGCTTTGTCCGGAAGCCTTAAAGACTTGGAATAGCGGGACGACAGTTTAAGCGACTCGTCAAGAGCGGAATCTTCTATTTCAACGCCGTAAGTATCTTCGAATCTTCTTTTAAGCCCGTAGAGTATTCTTTTCGTATCCTCTACATTAGGCTCGTTTATGTTTACTAATCTGAATCGGCGGGCAAGGGCTTCGTCTTCGGAAATAAACTCCTTGTATTCCGAAAGGGTCGTAGCTCCAATCATCTGCACTTCGCCTCTTGCTAGGGAAGATTTTAATATATTTGCCGCATCGCTCGGAACGGCTATCGCAGAACCGGCACCGATAATGGTATGCACTTCGTCGACGAATAAAATTATATTTTTTCTGGACTTCAGTTCGTTTATTATCTTTTCCATCCTGTCTTCGAACATGCCCCTGAAAACCGTTCCTGCCACTAAGGAATTCATCTGAAGATTTACTATAATTTTATTTCTGAGCCTTGCCGGAACGCTGTAGGGTTCGAGTTCTATTTTTCTAGCAAGGCCTTCTACTACCGCCGTCTTTCCAACGCCGGGTTCGCCGACTATTATAGCGGAATTAGGTCTGTCTATATGGCAGAGTATTTCCATCAGTCTGGTAATTTCTTCTTCCCTTCCGAATACTAAAGGCAGTTTATCCATAATTGCAAGCTTGCTTAAATTTACGGCATGCTGTCTTAGGGTATAAGGCAGGTCGTATTTTCTTCTGTTTTCGTCGCTTCTGCTCCTCCTTTCCCTCATTTTTTGAAAAATCTTATCGGCAAGCACCACGGAATCCACGCCGAGCGCTTTAAAAACTTTGTTTGGAGCGGAACTCGGCTCCTGAAACATTACCATTAAAAAATCCGAAGATTCTATAAGGTTTCTGCCCGCGCTCTGAGCGTAATCGTAAGCGCTTTTAAATAAATTTCTTGTTTGAAGCGGAATTTTCATTCCTTCTCCGACATACTGGTCGGAAGACATCATATAATCGTTCAAAAGTTTCATTATCTTTCTTTTGTCGATTCTTAACTCCAAAAAAATTTCATTTAAAAGATCCTCGTCAACCAAAGTCAGGGCATAAAAAATATGCTCCGGTCCAAGATAAAAATGTTTTCTTCTTTTCGATTCTTCTATAGAAATCGTTAGAACCCTATATCCGCTTTCTGAAAGCTTATCCTCGTAATAATCTAAATTAAACATAAGTTTGTTTACCGTCCTTAATAGTATTTTTACATTATTTGTCTTTCAATCGTTAATTTCAATGCAGGAAATTTTAAATCCTCCGCTTCTCTTTTTTTTGGGAATAATTATTTCAAGCAGACCTTCCTCGAATGAAGCCTTTACGCCTTCATAGTTTGCGGAAGAAGGCAGACTAAATCTTCTTTTGAATAAGCCGAAAGGTCTCTCCATTCTTTGAAAATTACATTCTTCATTAGTTCCAAAACGGCGTTTAATACCGCTGACTTCAAGCACTCCTCCATCTATTTCTATATTTATGTCTTCTTTTCCGACTCCGGCTAATTCTACGTATACCGCTATATAATCGGCAGTTTCAAACATATCCGATACCGGTGCAAAATAGTACATTTTTTTATTCCGACAAATTTTATACTTTATAATTATATTATTTATAGTTATAATTATACCAGATTAATGCTAAAAAAACAAAAATACGGTATGTTTAAAACCTTTATAGAATCTGTATGAAACCTTTATATTTAAAATATATTATAATGACCGCTATTAATATGACTCCGTTAATAGGCGGAAAATACGTATCGACGGCATACGCCGTTTATTATAAATTAAACCCTTACGCAAGCATCTTTTTAATAACCCTTTCCGAAACCGTTTTATGTTCGGTGCTGTTTTACGCCGGTTTAAAGTTGAAATCCATTAAATTTATAGACAGAATGATTTCTTCTAAAAAAGGCAGAAAAGCACATAATTACATTGAAAAATACGGACCTATAATAGGGCTATTTATAGGGCAGATGTTCATCGGGGCTCCGCCTATATCGCTTGCTCTCGGCGTTTTATACGAAAAAAATAAAAATATTTACTATTATTTCTTTATACCTATGTTCCTCAGCATCTTCTTTTATGCAATTTTCAACTTTTATCTGAACTCTATGGCTATAACTTCTTTGAAAAATATATTCGGATTATTCTGACGTTTAATGCGTTTTTTTCTCCGCTTTATGAGCGATTACGTTTATCGTTACGGTATTATCGTCTGCGGTAGTTATTTTTGCGTTAAGATAAGAATTTATTATGAAATTTACCCTCTTTAACAGCCTGACGATACTTCCGTAGTAAAGAACTTTTATTTCGTCGTAATCTTCCGAAAACGAAGATATATATAGATTTTTAAGGTGACGCGAATATTTAATCATTAGTTTCTGGAACAGGTTTGAATCGCCGTTATTAAATCTGCCGGTAAATTTTACGTAATAAACGCCGTAAACGGCTTTTTCGCCCGGATGCTCCGTTTTAAGTATACGAAATCCGAGCGTTTTAAGGGCATTTGTCAAACTTCCGGCTCTTATATGAGTCTTTATGCTTATATAATAAAGATTAAGATATTCTCCCGACTTTAAAACCTTAAACGAGTATATATATTTTTGTCCGTTAGGGTAGATATTTTTTTTAAGAATAATACCGGTTTGTTTTTTTAAAAAAATTTTCTTGCCTATAAAACGTTTTACGGCAGTTTTCACCGACAGCATTATCGCACGTTTTATTGCAGTTTGCTGAAGGTCTGCGGAATGTCCGGATGCCGCTTCGCTTTTAGGAATTACGACGTAAGTTTTGACTTTAACGCTCATGCCGAAAACGTCGGCAGAAAAAATGAGGAATGAAATGCATAAAACCGTTAAAAAAAATATAACGCTCATAAACTTATTTACCATTATATTGCTCCATATTTAATAAATCGAATATTTTTTCTTTTAATAAATCTATATTTTTTCCGGTTTTAGCGGAAACGGCTATAACGGAGCCGCCGGTAACAGTTTCAAACTTATTTTTCAAAAAATCAGCCTGTTCTTCGCCTATAAGGTCTGTTTTATTTATAACCGTAAGAATCGTTTTATCTTTTACTCCTATTTCGTCTAATATTTTAATAACCTCTCCCGACTTGTCTATTACGGAATTTTGTAAGGGGTCTATTACATGCAGCAATAAATCCGCATGGACCGTTTCCTCAAGCGTAGCTTTAAAAGAATCGACTAAAAAAAGCGGAAGATTTTGAATAAAACCTACGGTATCCGATATTAAAACTTTTTTCTTTTTTGCATCGTCGTAAATTGAAGCCGTTTTTGTCCCAAGCGTCGCAAAAAGCTTATTCTCGCCTTTTTCTCCTTTGCCCGTCAAGCTTTTCATAAGCGTCGTTTTGCCTGAATTGGTATATCCTACGATGGCCGCGGTTAAAAAACCATGACGGCTTCTCTTAGACCTGTGAAGCGTTCTTGTTTTTTCGGAAAGTTTCAGCTTTTCCTTTATATGCGTAATTTTAAGCCTTATTTTTCTTCTGTCCGTTTCCAATTTAGTTTCGCCCGGTCCCCTCGTTCCTATGCCGGCGCCGGTCCTGGAAAGCATTATTCCTGCGCCTTTAAGCCTTGGCAGTATATAATTCATCATGGCAAGTTCTACCTGATATCTGCTTTCCGCCGTCCTTGCGTTAACGGCAAATATGTCAAGAATAAGCCTCGTCCTGTCTATTACGTTTAAATCGAAATATTCCGAAAGATTGCGCTCCTGAGCAGGACTTAAAGAGGCGTCGATTATTACTATATCTGCATTTTCCGAAACCGTTTTGTCTTTTATATCTTCAAGCATACCCTTTGAAAGATAATAAGCCGGGTCTATTTTTTTTATGTTTTTTAAAACGCTGAAAACATTTTCCGCGCCCGCGGTTTCCGAAAGCATTTTAAGTTCTTCCAACGAATCTCTGCTTTTTTCGATATCCGAGTCTGTATTTATTCCGATAAGCAAAGCTCTCTGGGTCATTATAAAAACCTTTCGATATATTTTGACGAAAATTCTATCTTTGCATTTAAGTCGGTAAAATAAACCGGCAAAACGTTTTCAAATTTTTTAAAAAAAGTAAACTGCCTTTTTGCGTATTTTAAAGTAGAAGAAACTATTTTATCGTATAAATCTTTTTCCGCAGGCAGTTCTTTGTTTAAATACATTAGCGACTCCATGTAGCCTATTCCTTTAAAAGGCTTTAAATCGGTTTTATATCCCATATTCAATATTTTTTTCGTTTCTTCGAGCAGACCTTTTTTAATAATAGCCGAAGTCCTTTCCATTATACACGATTTTAAATAATCTTTCGGAGGATATAAGTTAAAACATAAAAAATCGTACCTCTGCCGTCCGAAAGGATTTTTGCCGAGATAAAAGGATAAAGGTTTGCCGGTAGCGAAATAAACTTCATAAGCTCTGGTAATTCTCTGCGTATCCGAAGACGATATTTTAGAAGCATATCCGGGGTCTATTTGTTTAACCGTTTCGTATAAATACGGAAGTCCTTTTTCTTTTATTAATTCCGAAGCTTTTTTGCGGTAAACCGTTTTATCTATTTCAGGAATAGGCGAAAGTCCGTATATTAAAGCTTTAATATAAAGACCGGTCCCGCCCGTAAAAACGGGAATTTTTCCGCGTGAAGCCATATCTTCTATTAATTTTTCGGCGTCATAGGAAAACATCCGCGCGTTATATTCTTCGTCCGGATATTTTATATCTATAAGATGATGCTTTACCCTGCTTCTTGCCTCGTAGTCCGGCTTTGCCGTTCCTATATCGAAATATTTATAAAAGCACATCGAATCGAAATTTATTATCTCGCCGCCGAAACGTTCAGCAAGTTCTATAGAAAATTCCGTTTTTCCCGAACATGTCGGACCTCCTATTACTATTATTTTTTTAAGCATAAATCCGTTAAAAGTATATTAACCATTTAATAAAGCATATCCGGAACTGCGTTTAGTCTTTTTAATTCTTCCGATTCTTTCGACAGCGAATCGTCCTTTTTTCCCATAAGAAGATAGGCGAATTTCTTTCCTTTTTCGACGCCCGGCTGATCGAAAGGATTTATTTTTAATAGCATTCCAAGAACTGCAACGGCTTCCATAGACATAAAAGAAAGTTCGCCGAGATTAAATTCGTCGATTTTATCTAAAGTAACCCTGAACGAAGGTCTTTTATTCATAGCAAAAGCCAGTTCGACTCCTTTTAATTCATTCATTAAAACTTCGGAAAGTTTTTTGCCGTTTAAATAATCAAATTCATTGAATCCAGAAGAATTTATTTTATAATCCGCGCCGAAATCTTTAAGGCAGAAAAATCCTACCAATTTATCTTGCGGACCCTGCATATAAAGCTGAAGCTGCGAATGCTGGTCTGTAGCCCCGACCGCCGGTACCGGAGTAGGAGACGTCAAATCTTTTCCAAGGCTTTCGGCAAAAAGCTGTCTGAACCATCTTGAAAACTCTCTCAAATAGTCGCCGTAAACAAAAGGAACGAATATGTTTCTTTTCTTTTTTACATAAAAAAGATATATAACCGCCGCCATGGTATATACAGGGTTATTTTCAAAAACGCCTTTATTTAGAATATTGTCTCTGTATGTCAAAGAACCGTGCAAAAATTTTTCTATATCTAACCCCATGACGTATGCCGGAAATAAAGTGCCTGCGGTGACTATAGAATATCTTCCGCCGACGTTTTTAGCGATATCTAAAACCGCAATCCCGTTTTCATCGGCATATTTTCTTAAAAAACCGCTCTTTTTATCGGTAATAAAAATTAAATTTTCCTTATAATTTTCTACGGTTTTTTCCAATATTTCTTTTACTATAAAAAACTGGGAAACTACTTCTATAGTATCCGCGGATTTAGAAACGAAGCAGAATAAAGTTTTTTTAAATTCAATAGAATCTAAATTGTTTTTTAAATAAGAAGGGTCTATATTTTCCGAAAAAATAACTTCGGCGGCGCCGTCTTTTCTTTTTTTAAACATTCCGGACATTGCTTCTTTTAAAAATATAGCTCCGAGGGATGAACCGCCCATGCCGAATACGTATAAAGTTTTAAAATTTTTAGAAAAAAAACTTTCGGCTTTGGTTTTAATTTCATTTACCATCCCCATATTAGATATTTCGTCGTAAAATCCTATTTCGCCGTTGCGCCTAAGTTCGTTAAGGCTTCTTCTCGCTTCGACGATTTCATTCTCAAGCGACCTTACTGCGGATTCTTCTATGCCGTTTTCTTCTATTACCGAACTTAAAACATTTTTAAAATTAAATTCAATCATTTTTGGCCTCCATTTTTAGATTTATTAATTTTTTTTATGTTTTTTAAATATTGCGATTCGACGTACTTAATTTCGTCGGCTTTATTCTTAATTTTGCCGGCGGCTTTTAAAGATTTTATTTCGTTAAGAATTATTCCGCAAACCGGCCCTTCGCAAATACCCATAGCTTTAATGTCGCCGCCTTTTAAAAACGGTTTTTCTAAAACGGATTTTTCTAAATATCTTACTACAATTTTTTTAAAAATCAAATCGGCTTTTTTTTCGTCTTCGTGTTGAAATAAATAAAACAGAATGCTTTTACTTTCTATCTTATTTAAATTTTTATAGAGTTCGACGACGTTATCTACTTTATAATTATTTTTTAAATTATCTATCTCATTCCTGTCCGTAAATAATAACTTTTTCAAAGATTTCCAGACTGTATTTCCTAATTTTAATCTTTCCGAAATTTCCGCCGATTCTTTTTCGTTCAAACCGTAAAAAATTCCGGCAAGATAAAATAATTTTTTGCCTTCGTCTATATTTTTAAAGATTTCGTTTAAAATTTTAAAATTTTTTGCTTCGCCAAAATAACGGCTTATTCTTTTAATAATAATTTTATTTCTTTTTATAAATCTTAAATTTTGATTGACAGAACTTAAAACCGACAGTTCATTTAATCTTTCAAAATATATTTCCGGATTTTTTTCTTTAAACAAAATATATAATTCAGCAGTTATTCTTTTGCCGGAAATATTGTCTAAAACTTTTTGCGATAAAGCATTTTTTAAAAGTTTTAACGTTATGCGGTCTATTTGAAACCCGAGTCTTTTTTCAAATCTGACTGCTCTGAAAATTCTCGTAGGGTCGTCTATAAAACTAAATTCATGGAGGATTTTAATTTTTTTATTTAAAATATCTTCTATTCCGGATGAATAACTTGTTAATTCAAGAAAGTTAGACGGATTAATCGAAAAAGCAACGGTATTAACGGTAAAATCTCTTCTAAGGATATCTTCTTCAAGGGTTGCCGAAGTATCTACTTTAGGAAGCATTCCCGATTTTACATAAATTTCCGTCCTTAAAGAAGCAAAATCTATTTTTAAAGGTTTCCCCCTTACGTAAAATTCCGCAAGCGTCGTTCCAAACCTTTCGTGTATATTTAAAGAATTAAGGAGGAATTTTAAATTTCTATCGTTTTTAAAGAACGATACGAACTTTTCCGAACTGCCTTCTACGGCAACGTCTAAATCTAAAAATCCGGAATAATCGTTAAAAACTTTGGAAGATTTATAATGCCCGGCGGTTTCGACATTCGACTTTAATATATAGATTAAAACGTCTCTTGGAAAACCGCCGATAAGAAATGATTTAAATCCTAATTTTTCGGATACCGCTCCAATGCTTTCAATTAAATTAAGCGCCGAAACTCCGTATGCATAATCATAAAAAATTTTCTTTATAGACTTTTCTAAGCTATATTTTCCAAAAAAATCCGGTACCGTCATAATTGTTCATTTTTATTCATTTTTTTAAAATCTTTTTTTATTTTATATACCGAATAAAAATGATATATTAGCGCTATTAAAATGCCTATTAATATTGCGATATAAACTATAACGGAAATAGGAAGTTTAATAGATTGAAATCCGAAAAGTTTTACGCTGACGCGTATATGGTTCTGTATGGTAAAATCAAGAACTAATATTACAAAAACGAGCAATAGAACGATATTTATAATTTTTGCCATTTGAAATAGATACCTCCGTTTAGAGTTTAATGCTCTTGAAATCGCCGATAAGTTTATTATAAGTATCGTCTAATATTTCCGAAACCACCCTCAGTTCCGAACAGACGGTATAAAAGCTGACGTCTCCTTCCCATCTAGGAATAATATGAAAATGAAGATGCTGTTCTATGCCGGCTCCGGCAGCTTTGCCTATATTTAAACCGACGTTTATAGCATCGCATCTGTAAACTTTTTTAAGTATATCGCAGCTTAAGGACAAAATCTTCATTATTTCCGCCCCCGCTTCGAAAGAAAGTCCGTTTAGCTCTTTTGTGTGAGTATAGGGAATAACCAGAAGATGACCGCAGTTATAAGGGAAAGTGTTAAGTTTTACGTAGGAATGGCTACCTTTAAATAGAACGTATTTATCGTCGAAATATTTGCTGTCTATACAGAAAACGCATTCGTCTTTAGATTTATCTTTAACTAAATAATCCATTCGCCATGGGGCATAAATAATTTCCATAAAATATAAAAATATTATTTTATATTAAAAATCTAACTTCATGTCGCCGTATGATACAAAAGCGGGATTCTTAAAAAAAGAAGAACCGCCTATACTGCTTACAAAAGACTTTACGGCTCTTTTTATAAAAGATTGAAATAAATCCGGCTGTTTCTTGACCGGATATATCAACGTCGCACTGCCTTTTATTCCGGCTAATTTCTGCGCGGCCTTAACGGCATCCTGAAAATCCCCGAGTTTGTCTACAAGATGATATTTAAGAGCCTGCTGTCCCGAATAAACCATGCCGTTCGCTAATTTTTTAACGTAAGATACTTTAAGATTTCTGCCTTTTGCAACCGCCGATACGAACTGTCCGTAAACGTTCATAACTACGCCTTGCAATTTTTTCCTCTGCATAGGGGTCATCTCTTTAAAAGGCGTTCCTATATCTTTGTAAGGTCCGCTTACTATGTAGTTATAAGACACGCCCACTTTTCTCATCAGTTTATAAAAATTCGGCATTTCCATGATAACGCCTATCGAACCCGTTAGCGTTCCCGGTTCGGCAATTATTTCGTCGGCGGCCGAAGAAATATAGTAAGCTCCGGAAGCCGCTACGGAATCCATAGACACTACGACTTTTTTTTGCTTTCTGAATTTCATAAGCTGTTCGTAAATAGCCTGCGACGGAGCGACCTCTCCGCCCGGAGAATTGACTCTTATTATAACGGCTTTAACGTCCGGGTCGTGTTTATAATGCTCCAGCAGTCTGATAAAACCGGAAGAGCTTGTAATAGTGCCGGTTAAATCGATTATGCCTATGGCATTATTTGAGGAACCCCTGACTACATTATAGTTCGATTTAGCGTTAAACTTAAAAAGTATTAAATAAATAAAAATAGCGAATATTCCCACGAATACTGCCAAGAAAAATAATCCGCTTAAAAAAGGATGTTTATTTATACCCATAGTTATTTATTATCCTGCGCTACGTTAATAAGAGACAAACCTATTTTTTGTTCGTTGACGTCCAGCATAATTATCTCTGCGTTGATTTTAGAGCCTTTAGCTATATTATTCTCCGTTATAAAATTTTCCGGAATTTTTGAATTGTGTATAAGCCCTTCTATGCCGTCTTCTATTTGGACGAATATACCGAATTCCGTTATATTGGAAACGGTTCCCGTTATTACGGAACCTACGGAATATTTTTCCTTAATTTGCGACCAGGGACTTTCGGTAAGCTGTTTTATTCCGAGATAAATCCTCTGTTTGTCTTCGTCTATGCTTAAAACGACGGCTTTAACCGGGTCGCCCTGCTTAAAAAGTTCGTGAGGATGCTTCGTTCTTTTCGTCCACGAAAAATCGTTCTGTTTTATATATCCCTCTAAATTCGGCTCTAATTCGACTGAAACCCCGAATTCGTAAATATTTTTAACCGTACCGTCGACTACGGTGCCTACCGTATATTTTTCTTTCAATAAATTCCACGGGCTTTCGGTCAGCCTTTTTAAGCTTAAAGACAATTTTCTCGTATCAGGCTCTATGCTTAATATATAAGCATTAACTCTCTGTCCTTTCGTCAGGAAAGTTTTCGGGTCGGTCTGTTTTTTGTCCCAGGACATTTCGGATAAATGTATAAGCCCCTCTACGTCGTCGTCCAGCTCGACGAATGCGCCGTAATCGGTGATATTTATTATAACTCCTTCGATAATATCTCCCGGCTTATGTCTTTCCGTAATATTCTGCCACGGATCGTCGAAAAGCTGTTTATATCCAAGCGATACCCTGCGTTTCTCTTCGTCGAACTTAATTACCTTTACGTTGATTTTTTGTCCAAGGCTTAAAACTTCGCTCGGATGCGATATTCTTTTCCATGAAATATCGGTAATATAAATGAGTCCGTCCATTCCGCCAAGGTCGATAAAAACGCCGTAATCGGTAATATTTTTAACTATTCCCTCCAGAACGTCGCCCTCTTTTATATCCGTTAAAACATTTTCTTTTAATTTCTTTATTTCGTCTTCGATGACCTTTCTTCTGGACACTATGACGTTGCAGTTCTTTTTATCGACGCTTATAACTTTTAAATCCAACGTTTTGCCGAGAAATACGTCGAAATCTCTGGTGAGCTTAACGTCTATCTGAGAGCCCGGAAGAAACGCGGTTATGCCGTTTAAATCTATTATAAGTCCGCCTTTGGTTTTTGCCGTTACGACTCCTTTTATAGTTTCGTTGTCGCTGCAAACTTTTTCTATATCGTCTAAAGCGTATACGTTTTTAGCCTTCTCGCGCGAACATATAAGATAGCCTAATTTATCGTCGTAGCTTCCGACGAAAACTTCTATGGAATCTCCAACGCTTATACCGGTAATATCTATATTTCCGCCCGACGAGATTTCCTGGATAGTAATTATTCCGTCAGATTTGTCGCCTATATCGACATAAACATAATTCTCGTCGATATCCAAAATTCTGCCCTGTCTTACAAGCCCCCTGCTGTTCATGTTTTCGTAAGACCCGAGCAATATCTCGAATTCCGTGGGATTTTCTTTGCTTTCAAACTGATTGAAATTTTTCTTTGCCATAATATTAATTACTACCTCCTAAATTTTATAAGACTAATCTAACACATTTAAGCAAATTAAGCAAATTTTTTATTACGGCGACAGAATTTAATTCTGTCGCCGTCACTAATTGTACATTTCCTTAACGTCACGACTCAGACAAATTTTCATCGATTATCTGAATTTTTTTTAAAACTTTTTCGATTATCCAGTCCGGAGTGGAAGCTCCGGCTGTTATCCCTACGCTTTTTGCGTTAACGAACCATTCGGTTCTAATCTCGTTTTCTGTTTCTACGTGATAAGTATTAGGCTGAATTTCCTTGCATATATTTTGAAGCTTATTCGTATTTGCGCTGTTATAACCGCCTACTACTATCATAACGTCCACGTTTGAAGCTAAAACCTTTGATTCTTCCTGTTTGTCTATGGTCGCGTCGCAGATTGTTTCAAAAACCACCACGTCTTCTTCGGCTATTTTTTTGATTTCTCCGACTATATTTTTATAAAAATTTACATCCTGGGTAGTCTGTGAAATTACCGCTATTTTTTCCGACAGCGGAACGTTTTTTAAGTCTTCGACTTTATTAATTACGAGAAATCTGTCTTTTTGGGCAAAACTTATTACGCTCTGCACTTCAGGATGGTTTTTATCCCCCACCATTATTACAAAATAACCTTTTAAAGCAGCCGTATTTATATAATTTTGCGCTTTTTTAACAAAAGGACAGGTAGCGTCTATTATTTTTACCCCCTTAGATTTCAATGTTTCCATCGTTTCGGCTTTGACTCCGTGAGAGCGTATCAATATCGTTTCTAAACGCCCGTTTTCTATGTCGTCTATCGAAAATACGCCTTTATCTTCTAAAGATTTAACGACTTGGGGATTGTGTATAATAGGCCCAAGGGTATTTAGTATTTCTGACGGTTTACACTGTTCCGCAGCCTCTAACGCCATATTTACCGCTCTTTTAACTCCGAAACAGAATCCTGCCGAAGGCGCTACTATAATTTTCATAATTAATCCATTATAATTTTAATTTCTCTGCAGTTTTATTATTTTATTATCGAATTTACGGTATCGAAAAATTCGGGGAACGAAGTATTTATGCAGTTTATATCCTTTATTTCCAGTTTAGCGTTTTTTAAAATAAGTCCGGCGATTACCATAGACATTGCTATCCTGTGGTCGCCGAAAGAATTTAACTTCTTTAGCAAACCTTTTCCGGCGCATTTTAAGTCCGGATTTCCGTTTATTTCAAATCCGTCTTCCAGTTCTTTAATATCTATACCTATAGCGTTTAAGTTATAAACTATAGCCTTAATCCTGTCGCTTTCCTTAACCCTTAATTCTTTTGCTCCGGTAACCGCCGTCTTGCCCTCCGCAAAGGAAGCTATTACCGCAAATATAGGAAATTCGTCTATCATATCGGGAACTATTTCGGGAGGAAGCGTTATTCCTTTTATATTATCCGAATATTTTACTTTTATATCGCCTGCCGTTTCGGGAGATATATCTTTAATAACCGTATCTACGTCCGCGCCCATCATTTTTAAAGCCTTGAGAAGTCCGGTCCTTTTTTCGTTTATTATGATATTTTTGACGGTAATTTCAGAATTTTTATTTAATATGCCGAGAGCTATAAAAAATGCGGCGCTGCTGAAATCTCCGGGTATCCTGAATTCAAAAGGGTTTAAACCTCCGGCATGCCTGCCTTTAACGGTAATAAAACCGCCTCCTGAGGGAGAATCCTCCGTGTTGACGGGATAACCCTGAAATTTAAGAAGATTTTCGGTATGGTCCCTCGTAGCTTTCCTTTCGTATATTACGGTATCGCCTTCGGCGTAAAGGGCGGCAAGCATAAGACAGGATTTAACCTGAGCGCTAGGAACCGGAACTTCGTAAAAGACGGAGTGCAACCCGCCGCCTGAAATAGCAAGCGGGGGATAAGAATCGCCGCCCCTGCCCGATATTTTTGCGCCCATAAGTCTTAAAGGCTCGATAATACGCTGCATTGGACGCGAATTAAGATATTTGTCTCCGGACAGCACCGAAAAAAAATCGTTTCCGGCAAGCATTCCGGCTATAAGCCTCGTCAGCGTTCCGGAATTTGAAGTATTAATGACGGATTTCGGCTCTTTTAAACCGTAAAAACCTACGCCTTCGATTATAAAGTCTTTTTTTGAACCGCCCGAATTTTGCTTTTTGATATTTACGCCGAGTTTTCTGAATGCGGCTACCGTAGCAAGATTATCGCCGGAGACGGACAAATTGTAAACGCGTGATTTCCCGCCGGCTATGCTTCCTAGCATAACCGTCCTGTGCGATATAGATTTATCGCCCGGAACTTCTATTTCTGCGCTGAATTCTTTTGAAAGACCCTCTACTAAAACTTTATCGTGATTAAATTTTAATAAATCCTGCGTCAAATTCCAGCCTCTTTTCTGTCCTCGTATATTTTTTTAAGATATGAAACCAACCCGTTTCTGTCGCCCGTTTCTATAAGACCCTTAATGGAATTTGCGGAAGCTATAAAATTATCTAAAGAAAAAATGATTTTTTCGTCGTTCATAAGAAATATATCCGTCCATAAGTCCGGCGAAGAAGAAGCTATTCTGGTAGAGTCTTTAAAACCGCCGCCTATAAAACTTGCGTATGAAGAAAATTTTTTATTTTTTACATGGGAAAGCACGGTATCGGATAATAAAAAAGCGGCGAGATGCGGTAAATGGCTCGTATAAGCGGTTATTTCGTCGTGCGTTTCAGCCTCGCTAAAAATAACTTCCATATTTAACGACTTCCAAAATCCCGCTATTTTATCTATCTTAAAACTCCGCTCTTTGTCGGCATAATCTTCTTTTTCTTTTATCACTATGCATTTTTTAGCGTTAAATAGAGAAAAATCGGAGTTTTCCGGTCCGGATTTATCGGAACCGCACATAGGATGCGAACCTACGAAATTAGTTAAATTATTTTTTTTTGCCCTGGCTCCTATTAACGCTTTTACGCTTCCTATATCGGTAATTAAAGCCCTGCCGCCGAAAAAATCCGCATATTCGTCAAAAAACGATACTATAGACGACGGAGGAACGCACATTATTACAAGCGAATTTTCGGAAGCCGCATTATCATATCCTGAATCCAAACTTAAAGGTTCGTCTATTATTCCTTTAGCAATGCAGTAATCTATATTGTTTTTTACTATATCGTATCCTTTAACGGCCGTTCCCGTTAATTTACTCTTTACGGCGCCGGCTAAAGAAGCGCCCATAAAACCAAGACCTATTATTTTAATCTCTTTAAACATAAATATATATATTATAAGAGTTCTTTTATATATTTCTGTTTATAGCTTTTGCTACCGCTCTAGCTTTTTTTACGAGTTCGTCGAAAGTATCGTATTTTAAAGACTGCGCTCCGTCGGAGAAAGCTTTTTCCGGTACGGGATGCACTTCTATCATAAGTCCGTCGGTTCCTACAGCCACGGCGGCAAGAGAAAGCGCTTCGACGTAATACCAGACTCCTGCGGCGTGGGAAGGATCAACGATGACAGGAAGATGAGAAAGCCTTTTCAGCACGGGTACCGCGCTCAAATCGAGAGTGTTCCTCGTAGAAGTTTCATACGTTCTGATTCCCCTTTCGCATAATATAACCTGTTCATTGCCGTTAGACATAATATATTCGGCGGACATTAAAAATTCCTGTATCGTGGAACACAAGCCTCTTTTGAGAATTACAGGCTTGTTTACTTTTCCTACTTCCTGAAGCAGTCTGAAATTCTGCATATTTCTTGCGCCTATCTGTATAATATCGGCATAAGAACATATAAGGTCTAAATCTCTTGGGTCCATTACCTCAGTAGCGACTAAAAGTCCGGTTTTCTTTCTCGCCTCGCTTAAATATTTAAGCCCTTCTTCGCCGAGTCCCTGAAAAGTATAAGGGCTCGTCCTCGGCTTAAACGCCCCGCCCCTTAATATCTTGGCGCCGGATTTTTTTATATTTTCGGCGATTTCGGTAAGGTTTTCAAGGTTTTCTACGGCGCACGGTCCTGCTATAACCGCTATATCGTCGCCGCCTATTTCTATATTTCCTATTTTAAATACGCTCCTTTCTTTGCCCATCTCCTTTGAAGCAAGTTTATAAGGTTTCGATATTCTTATCGCTTTATCGACTCCCGCAAGCGCTTCCGCCTCTTCAAAAAAAGCCTTTACCGCGTCTTCGTGTCCTATGCATCCTATAATAGTTACGTCGGCTCCCTCAGAAATATGCGGTTTTAATCCCGCCTGCTCTATTTTACTAAGAATGTAATCGATTTCATCCTTAGTCGCTCCTTTTTTTAAAACTAAAATCATCTATTTCTCCTCCTTATCGAACTAATTTTTATCAACCATTAATTTTAAAATATGTTTCGCCAAATTTTCTTTTATTTCATTATGCCTTGGTACCGGTTGAACTACTTTTGTGTTTATATTTTGAAACCAATCGTGTTTTCCTCCATGCCTAATTAAAGTGCAACCTGCATCTTCAAGTTGCTTTATTAACTCTTTTCTTTTCATGCAACTTCCATTTCGGCAATTTTTCTTACATAAGGAACGGCATTTGATATTATATCGTTATAAATATCCTTAAGATTTTCCTTTAATTCATCGAAAGATTCTCCCTGCGTAATATAATCCGGATATTCATATAGATAACCGAGCCAAAAATTTTCATCCTGCCAATAAACAAATTTTACTTTATCCATACAGACAACCTCCGATAGCATATATTTTATCTTATATTGAAATAATTGTAAAATTTATTTCAATGCTTTAATCCGAAAAAGGTGTCAGATTAATTTTACGCAAAATCTTTTATCGTTATAATTGTTGCTTTTCGTATGCGTAAAATAAAATCTGACACCTTTTTCTGACACCTTTTTCTTCATTTTTATTGCAAGTTTTTTTCTAATCATTATAATATATCCAAAATGTTTTTTGTTTTATGCTGGATTAAAGCAATGCTTTAACGAATTTAACGTTTTCTTTGTGCGTCCCTATGGTAATTCTAACCATATCGGCATAGCCGAATCTGTCCATAGGTCTTATTATAACGCCCGCTTCCAAAAATTTTTCCGCCGTTTCGGCTGCTTTTCGCCCTTTTAATTTCACGAGTATAAAATTCGCTCCGGTTTCGATGAACTCTAATCCGGCTTTTTTAAATTCGCCGTAAAGATATTTCTTTTCGGTTTCGTTGGTCGTTATAACTTTTTTTAGATATTCTGCATCGTTTAAAGCCGCCGCGGCTGCGGCCAAAGAAAGAGAATTTACGTTAAAAGGCTCTCTTACCCTGTCCATTAGCGAAATTAAATCTTTATGCCCTATTCCGTAGCCTATCCTTAGTCCGGCAAGTCCGTAAACCTTGGAAAAAGTGCGAAGAATCAAAACGTTGGGAAAATCGGATACGCTTACGTCTTCGGCAAGAGACCTGCCTATATATTCTATGTACGCTTCATCGACTATGATTAAAACGTCGTCTTTAATCTTTTTTATAAAATTTATAATTTTATCGTTAGAATAAAACGTTCCGGTAGGATTATTAGGGTTAGATATAAAAACTACTTTTGTTTTTGCGTCGATAAGTTTATACATATCGTCTAAATCGAGAGCGTAATCTTTTAGTTTGCTTATTTTTAATTTTATTCCAAGCTGTTCGCCGGCAAGATAATACGCCACGAAAGACGGAAAAGGCGATACTATATTTTCGTCTCTTTCGCAAAACGTCCTGACCGCGATATCTATAAGTTCGTTTGAACCGTTTCCCAGTATAAAATTTTCGGAAGCAAGCTTGCCGCAGTTAGAAAAAAATTTAACTAATTCCTGTTTTAAATAAAAACCGGAACCGTCGGGATATCTGTTTAAGTTTTTAAGCGCGGACTTAATTGCTTTTAAAGCCAAAGGAGAAGGACCGAGCGGGTTTTCGTTCGACGCAAGTTTGACTATATTTTTAATCCCTTTTTCTCTTTCGACTTCTTCTATGGGTTTTCCCGGAATGTAAGGATTTATTTTATAAATATAATCCGGCGCTTTTACGTTAAAACTTTTCATAAAAAATTCCGTCCCTTTTATTTTTATATTATTAATATTAAAGCGAGATTAGTTATATTTTATTTATGCGAACCGGTAAATTTAAGCGTAGCGGCGGGTTTTTTAACCGAATAGTCTTTAGGCTTTGCCGTTTTTTTGATATCTTCGAGCGTGTTTTGGACTATCGACCTTTCGTATATTCTTACCCAAGCGCAATCCATGCTTTCGTCTATTTCGCATTTATAATTTTTCATGCCGCCGCAAGGTCCGTTCAGCAGGCCTTTAGGGCAGAGGGTTACGGGGCATATTCCGCCTGTTTCGTTTAGCACGCAGCTGCCGCATAAAGAACACATCTCTTTAAGCGACGAAAGATTTTCGATATTTCCCAGAAACATTGTGTCAACGCCGGAAACGACTTTTATATTTTCAGGCAGAGCAGATACGGCGGACTGCACTCCGCTGCCGCATGAAAGAACCAGAACGGACTGCGCTTTAAATAAAACGTCTTTATTATCTCTTACCGCTTTTCTTACTTTCTGGATATGGCACATTGCGTCTATAACGTATGTTCCTTCGACTGTAATATTCCGGTCGGTTAAAATTTTCGACATTGCTTCAACTTCTTTCGGTCCTCCGGTTCTGGAAGTATCGGAACATATACCGCAGCCGAAAATAAAAACCGAGCCTCTGATTTTTTTTAATATATCGTCTAAATCTTTTTGTTTAGATACTATCATAATCTATGATTTATAATTTATAATTTATAATTTATATATTATTAATTTCTGTTTATATTTGCAGGTCTTTTTTATTAATTTTTTTATTATTTTTTTTTCATTTAATATCGGATTTCACCGAAGCCGATTTTACTGTATTTTCCATTAAAACGGCGACCGTCAGCGGTCCTACGCCGCCCGGTACCGGCGTTATTTTTGAAACTTTATTTACGACTTTTTCAAAATTTACGTCTCCGCAAAGTTTTCCGTTTATATTTGAAATGCCTACGTCTATCACTACGGCACCATCTTTTACGTATTCATCGTCAACAAGATGCGCCTTTCCGGTAGCCGATATTAAAACGTCGGCTTTAGAAGCTATAGATTTTACGTCTTTGGTAAAAATATTTAAAGAAGAAACGGTTGCATACCTGTTCATAAGCATAATGGCAAGAGGCTTGCCGACAATGTTGCTCTGTCCTATAATGACGCAGTTTTTTCCTTTAACGGAAATATCGTAAAAATCCAGCATTTTTAATATACCGTACGGGGTGCAGGGATAAAAAGCGGCGTTTTCGGTGAAAATTTTACCGACGTTTAAAGGATGAAATCCGTCCACGTCTTTGGAAGGATTAATGGCTTCCATTATTTTTTTTTCGTCTATGTGAGGGGGAAGCGGAAGTTGTACCAGAATACCGTGAATTAATGGATCGTTGTTTAATTCGTCGATTTTGTTCAAAAGCTCTTTTTCGGTTAAAGATGCGGGGTAAATATCTTTTTTAGATAATATTCCGCATCTTTTCGCCGCAATATCTTTATTTCGGACGTAAACTTCGGAAGCCGGATTATCGCCTACTAATATTACTGCGATAGCCGGAACTATACCGTTTTTCTTTAACTTGATTACTTTTTCCGATATGGAAGATTCTATATTTTTTGCAATAAGCCTTCCGTCGATTATCTTTTTTTGGATATCGGAATTATCGGAAATCATTACATTAATCCAAAACGCTCGATATTATCGTCAGCTATTTTTTGAATTTTTTCAATTTCTGCCCTGCCGGCTTCGTCTTTAAACAAGTGTTTAAATCTTCCCTGCAATTTAAGATATTCCTCTACGGGAACTTTCTTGCTTATTTTTTTTACCGAAATTATTTTATCGTATTCCGCTTCGAACAACGGATAAAGTCCGGTCTGAACCGCAAGCTGAGCAAGTTTTACCGAATATTTCGGCTCGTATTTCCATCCCGGAACGCACGGAACGTCGACCTGTAAATATTTTGTGCCCTTTATAGCCATAGCTTTTTTAACCTTTTTCTGAAGGTCCATAGGGTAACCGGCAGACGAAACTGCCGTGTACGGAATTCTGTGCGCCATCGCAATTTCCGGCATATATTTTTTAGGCCTGTTATTTCCGAACGACTGCTTTCCCGAAGGACTGGTCGTAGTATATGCATCTAAAGGCGTTAAACCGCTTCTCTGATAACCGGTATTCATGTATGCGCCGTTATCGTAGCATATGTATAAAACGTCATGATTTCTTTCAAACATTCCGCTTAAAGCCTGAAGTCCTATATCTGCCGTTCCGCCGTCTCCGCCCTGGGCAATAACCGTAATTTCGTCTTTTTTACCCATATATTTAAGCGCGGCTTCTATTCCCGATGCCACCGCAGCAGAATTTTCAAATAAGGAATGTATCCACGGAATTTTCCACGAAGATTCCGGCCAGCGGGTCGAAAAGACCTCAAGGCATCCCGTAGCGCTAGTCGCTATCGTGTTCTTGCCGAGAATTTCCATTATAAGCTTTACGCTCATAGACTGGGCGCATCCCGAACAGCCCGTATGACCCATGGTAAAAAGTTCGTTATGAGTTTCTTCTTTCGTCAGCATGGTTTATATTCCTATTTTTTAATTTATTGTTTTATTGATATTTTTATTCTGTCTGCTTTTGCTTTTAGCCTCAACCGACGCTGCCGCAAACCGATTTATTAGGTACTTTAATAATTCTTGATGTTTCTTCTTATAGATACTGCTGCGACAGCCCTATAAATTCGCCGTCGACGTTTTCTTCTTTTTCGGCTCTTTCGACCAGGTCTTTTATATTTTTAGGCGTAATATCCCTGCCGCCGAGACCTATAGTATAGCCGTTTACGTTTACCGTATTGATTTTATGCTTGAACAGCGAATCTCTTATTTCTACGGAAAGAATTCCGCCTTTTCCCGGACAAGTAGCCTTTTCTATTACTATAACGTTTTTAACGTTTTTCAGGGCATTGACGATTTCTTCTTCGGGAAACGGCCTGAATGAACGGACTTTAAGAACGCCGATTTTTTTTCCGGATTCCCTTAACTCGTCCACTACGTCTTTTATAGTGCCTAGAACCGAACCCATGGCGACTATTACGGTCTGAGCGTCGTCCATTTTGTAAGCGTCCGTCAATCCTCCGTAAAATCTGCCGAACATATCCTTAAATTCTTTTGCGGCGTCTGTGATTACGCCGGCGGAATATTTCATCGCGTTATACATATTGTATCTCGATTCCATATAAACCGAAGGCTCTCCGAGCGTACCGAAAGAATAAGGATTTTCGACGTCTAATTTGTATTCCATATTAATAGGAGGAAGGTATTCTTTTACTTTATCGATGCCGTCTATGGTTTCTACTACTTCAAAAGTATGGGTTAATACAAAACCGTCCACGTTTACTATTACCGGAAGCATAACGTCCCTGTTTTCGGCTATTTTAAAAGCCTGTATATGCATGTCGTAGGCTTCCTGGTTATTCTCGGCTACGAGCATAATTGCACCCGTATCTCTTATAGCCATAGCGTCCTGCATATCGTTCCATATATTTATCGGCGCCGAAATCGCCCTGTTGGCTAACGTCATAACGACGGGAAGCCTCATACCCGCAATATTATAAATTACTTCTTCCATATACAGCAAGCCCTGCGCCGCCGTTGCGGTATATGTCCTTACTCCGCAAGCGCTGGCGCCGAGAACTACGGAAGCGGCGGAATGTTCGCTTTCAACCATGATAAATTCCGCTTTTAAGTCGCCGTCGGCAACCATTTGAGAGAGATGTTCGACTATGTGCGTCTGCGGAGTAATCGGATAAGCCGAGATAACATGCGGTTCCGCCATTCTGACCCCGTCCGCTATAGCCATTGAACCTTCCAAAACTTGTTTCATATTATATCCACCGTTTAAGTTTATTTATTAACGTCCACTTTTAAAATTATTTTTCGACAAGCACCATTTCTATATCGTCGACCGGACATTCTTCGGCGCAAATTCCGCATCCTTTGCAGTAATCCGGATCGAAATCGTAAATTTTAGTTTTTTTATCGCCGTAAATAACGCCTTCCGGACAGAAATATATACAGAGATTGCATCCCGTACATGTTTTATGCTTAAATACCGGAGTTTCGTTGGCAAAGGAACCTGTTTTGTTGGAAAGCGCCGCGCCCGGCATAGAAATTATTCCGACCTTAAAATCCACTTTTATCTCCTTTTATATAGTTATAAGCTGTCTGCGCCGCTTCGGCATTTAACTTGCCCAATTTTGAACCGAATCTGTTTTCTATTTCTTTTTTTACCGAATCTATGGAAACGACGCCGCTTAATGCGGAAAATGCGCCGAGCAAAGTCGTATTTACTATAGGCTTGTTTAAAATCTTCATAGCTATTTTTAAAGCCGGAAACATTACTACCGTATCTTCTTTAATTCCGCCGAGTTCGTTTATTACGTCTTTTACGGGCGCTTCCGAATTTATAAGAATTTTGCCGCTGTCTTTAATGCCTTTGTAAACCGGAACCGATTTAAGAAGGGTTATATCCTGAACTATAACGAAATCAGGTTCGTATATCTGATGCCTCGTCCTGATAGGTTTATCCGAAAATCTGGCAAAAGCCTGAACGGGAGCGCCGGTTCTTTCGGAACCGAAAGAAGGAAATGCCTGACAGTAATTTCCGTCGTCGAAAAAACTGAGGGCGAGTATGGATGCCATAGTAACAGAACCCTGTCCGCCTCTGCCGTGTATTCTGATTTCTTTCATCATAATATATTTTTTCCTTTTTTAAAATTTTTATATCGGTGTTTTAAAAATTATACACTTTTTAAACCCTAAATGTCAAGCATATTCCGTAAAAAAAGCGGTATTTTATCTTCGATACCGAAAGCCATAACGTGTATTCCGTGAACCAAAGGTTTAAGTTCTTTTGCGGTTCTTGCGGCAATTTCGATACCTTTCTTCAGAGGGTCGGAGGCGTTTTCGAGTTCGTTTATAATCTCGTCGGTAATGTAAATTCCGGGAATAAATTTATTCATATAGCGTGCGGTTTTAGCCGATTTGAGTATATAAATTCCGGCGATAATTTTTATTTCTTTAAAACTTTTATAAAAATCGTAAAATTTTGCATACTTGTTTACGTCGAAAACGGCCTGAGTCTGAAAAAAATCGCATCCTGCGCTAATTTTTTTTTCAAATTTTATAAGCTGAGGTTCTAACGGCTCCGACTCAGGGTTAACGGCGGCTCCTATATAGAAATTAGTACGGCCGTTAAGCTTATTGCCGTTCATGTCCGTTCCGGCATTAAGCCCTTTTATTATTTCTATTAAATTAACGGAGTCGATATCGTAAACGGCTTTTGCATGTTTATGGTCGCCGAACGAAATATAGTCGCCCGTTAAGGCAAGAACGTTCTGCACTCCGAATGCCGCGGCGCCAAGCAGGTCGGATTCTAAAGCCATGCGGTTTCTGTCCCTGCACGTCTGCTGAAAAATAGGCTCTCCTCCGTTCTGTTTTATATAAATAGAACCGGCAAGAGACGACATTTTCATATTTGCTCCCTGATTGTCGGTAATATTGAAAGCCGTAATTATGTCTTTAAGCAAACCGTAATTATCTTTCATTTTTGAAAGGTCTGCGCCTCTTTCCGGCGATAATTCAGAGGTATAGACGAAAACGTTATTTTCTAAATTTTCTTTTAGTTTATTCGGCATATTTTTATTTTTTTTATTGCTTATATATTTTTTGCGGCAGATTCGTACGAACCGAGAATTTTAACGAATATAGTATATTCCTCGATGGATTTTAAAGCTTTTTTCAATTTTTCGTCGGATTCGTGGCATGTTACGTCTATAAAAAACAGATAATCCCAGTTATACTTTTTAGACGGTCTGGATTCTATTTTCGTAATGTTGATTTCGTTTTCATAGAAAGGCTTCAATATTTTAAAAAGAGCTCCGACCGAATTTTTTATAGAAAATAAAATAGAAGTTTTATCGTTGCCGGTTTTATGGGTTTTCTCGCCGTTTGAAATGATTAAAAATCTTGTAAAATTATTGCTGAAATCTTCTATATGCGGCAAAAGAACGTTTAAACCGTAAATTCTGCCCGCCGCTTCCGAAGCTATAGCCGCAGCGCCTTTTTCGTTAAACGCCATAATACAGGCGTCTGCCGTCGAAAAAGCATCTATAAGCTCTGCGTTTTTAAAATTTTCTTCCAGAAAATTCCTGCACTGCCCGAAAGCCTGAGGATGGGAATATATTTTTTTAATATTTTTAATATCGTTTTCTTTCGAAAAAAGAAAATGGCTTATGGGAATAACTTCTTCGCCTATTATCGTCACGTCGGAGTTTACGAACATATCGAACGTAGCGTTCACCATTCCCTCGATAGTGTTTTCCACCGGAACGACGCCGTATTCGGAAAGACCTTTGGAAACGGAATTAAAAACCTCCGGGATGGTTTTTACGGGCATTAACATCCTTGAAGTGCCGAACCTTTTTATCGCCGCAAGGTGCGTAAACGTTCCTTCGGGACCGAAATAGCTTATTCTTATACCCGCTTCAACCGAAATGCACGCTGAGATTATTTCCCTGAAAATACTCTGAAGGTGTTCGTCTTTTAACGGCCCTTCGTTATAGCTTATTACGTTCCTGTAAACCTCTCCTTCTCTTGACGGATTGTAGTATGCCTTGTTGTTCGACGATTTAATATGCCCGACTTTCAGGGCAATTTTTCCTCTTTTGTTAAGAAGTTCGACTAAATTTCTGTCGATATCGTCTATCTCTTTTCTTAATTTTTTCAGTTCTTCCATTTTAAATAATTTTATAATTTAATTTGTAATTTGAATGTCGAAAAATTAAGTTATTTTATACAATTTTTGTAAAAAATGCAAAATAATTTATTGTTTAATATATTTACCCGCCGCAAAAACCGCTATAAGGAAAACGGTTATTATACCGAAAACAAACCTTATAGAATAAATGCCCGCTATATAGGAAAGAAAAAACGGTCCTATTATGCCGCCCAAGTCGAAATTTGACTGATATATGGTATTGGCGGCCACCATATCTTTCATATCGACGGTTTCGGATATCCTCATAGTTCCTATGGGGAAAATAAGCGCATGCGGTATTCCGAATATTATTAGCGCGAATGCGTAAAAACCGATATTTTTTGAAAATACCATCAAGGCAAAAGACAGAACAGATATAAGTATTGATATATTTAAAATTTTAGTTTTATTTTTTATATTGGCTTTTTTAGTAAAATAAAGCAGAATTAATCTGGTTATAAGAGACGAAATAAAAAAAAGGGAAAATAAAAGAGTTATTTCAAAATATTTAAGATGAAAATTATTTCTTGCGAATACCCCGCCGAGGGCTACTACCGAAGCAAAGGCTATACTAAAAGAAGTATTATAGAAAATTACTTCCAGAAATCCACGGTTTTTAAATAATGAAGAGATAGAACCGCTTTTAGCAGATTTTTGGGAATTTTTATTTAAATCTTGAACATCGGGTTTTTCACCAAGTTTCTCTTTGATTACGCTTTTGCTCTTTAAATGAATTTTCAGCGCAAATAAAAATGCGGTTATCCCGAAAATGCTAAGCATGATATAAATCCATCGTATAGGCAGAACGGTAAGCAGGGCGGAACTTAAAAGCGGTCCGAAAACAAGCGCAAGACTTAGCATTAAAGAATATATGGTAAGATTTTTTTCTATTTCGGATTTATCCGAAACTAAATGGACTAAAGACAAAAGAAAAGGCATTATTATCGCCGTAGCAAAACCGGATATTACTACGAATATTAAAAATTCGGCATAATCCGTCGAAAAAAAATATCCGAGTATCGCAGCCGAAAACAATATAAGTCCGGCTATTACGAACTTTGAAACTGCCTGCGGCTTGATCCGTATGCTTACAAGATACCTTACGGAAAGAGTGCTTAATGCATAAACAGCCGTGGTAATTCCGACGTAAAAAAGATTTTTATCGAGAACGTATCTTACAAACAGCGGATTAATAGACTGTATAAGGTTGGTATTGGCCCTCTGCAACAATATAACCAAAAAAACGAAAATAATAGCGGGCATAATTTATCGGTTTGCTTAGTTTGCCGTTTACGCTTTTACCGCGCTTGAATTTCCCTCTTTAACGTAGGAAATAATTAAAGAAATTAGCTCCTCTTTGGCTTCAGTCGCAAAAATATTCTGCGCATGCGCCGAACCGTTGAAAAAATGAACGGTTTTGGAAGATTTAGTCATTGCATACATTTTTTTAATGCCGTCGGCAAACTTTTCTTCTTTCGAGCCTATATAGTGGATTGGAACGTCTATAAAATCTATTCCCTCGGTATATACCGGCGATAAAGCTATTACAGATTTTATTTCCGAAGGCTTATAAAGTTTAGACGCGTTTAAAATCGCCGCTCCTCCCATGCTCGAACCCAACAAAGAAATATTTTTCACGAAATCTAATCCCTGCATAAATTTAATCGCTCCTATAATGTCTTCGCCGTATGCATTTAATCCGGCACTTCCTTCTTTTGAATTTCCGTATCCCCTGAAATCAAACGTCAGGGAAGATATTTTGTTCTTTAACAACACGTCGCAGAGGTCGTAATAACTTTCTTTATTAAAAACTCTGCCGTGGGCAAGAATTACCGTATCCGGATAGGAACCGAATAAAGAACCGTATATATCGCCGCCGTCGGCGGCTTCAAAATTAACTTCTTTAAAATTCACGTTCATATAATTTTACCTCGACGAAATTAAACTATTTTTCTGAAAAAGGTGTCAGATTTTATTTTACGCATACGAAAAGAAACAATTAACGATAAAAGAAGTTGCGTAAAATTAATCTGACACCTTTTTCTAATTAAATTATTGTTTACGCATGTTTATAATCATTATAAAATATTTAAAAGGCGGCATATATTTATATTAATTATACCATAAATACGATAACATAATTTATTAATAGAAGCGAAATTTTATCAATACTTAAATATAGGCTGTTTATTTGCGAGGACTTCATTAACCCTGCCGACCTTAGTTTTTTGCGGCGACTTAGACGCTTTAGACTTTTTAGTCTTAAGTTTTATCTCTTTTACCGCTTTTATAAAATTATCCAAAGTTCTTATCGATTCGGTTTCGGTAGGCTCTATCATAATAGCTCCGTGTATATTTTTCGGAAAATAAACCGTTGGAGGATGAAAACCGTAATCTATTAAAATCTTAGCAAGTTCTATAGTGGATATTCCGCTTTCTTCAATCGATTTATCGCTAAAAACGCATTCGTGCATGCACAACCCTTCTTCAAAAGGGTCCGAACCGGATAGTATTTTGCCGAGTTTTTTCTTGACGTAATTCGCGTTAAGCACGGCAATTTCGCTAACGGAACCTATATTATCCCGCCCTAATGAAAGAAGATAGGCGTATGCCCTTATTAACACGGCAAAATTGCATAAAAAAGGCGTCATTTTACCTATAGAATTCTTCCTGTCTTCGGACAGCTCGTAAAGCTGATTTTCGGCGTCAAAATTTTTATCGTAATTCGATGTTTTTTTTCCGTTATTCGTAACGGCGGCGGTTTTCTTAATATAAGGAACGGGAAGGAATTCCCTTAAAGATTCTACGACGCCGAGCGCACCGCTTCCGGGTCCGCCTCCTCCGTGAGGAGTAGAAAAAGTTTTATGAAGATTAAGCTGTATCAGGTCTATTCCCATATCGGAAACTTTTACATTTCCAAGAAAAGCGTTAAAGTTTGCGCCGTCCATATAAACAAAAGAGCCGTTTTTATGCATAATTTCGGCAATTTTTTTTATGTCTTTTTCAAAAACGCCGAAAGTGTTCGGATTGGTTATCATAATTCCGGCGACGTCTTTTGAGATAAACTTTTTTAATTCTTCGGCGTCGAGCGTTCCCGCTTTTCCTGTTTTAATTTCTACGGGAGTGAATCCCGCAAGAACCGAACTTGCAGGATTAGTGCCGTGAGAACTGTCCGGAATCAATATGGTTTTTCTGTTTTCGCCTTTTAACTCAAAATATTTTTTGATAACTTTAAGTCCCGCAAACTCGCCCGCCGCACCTGCCTGAGGAGCGAAACTGAATTCCGCAAGTCCGGTAAGCCCGCATAAAATATCGTTAAAATCGTAAACTATTTTTAAAATCGGCTGAATTAAATTTGCCGGAGTTAAAGGATGAAGGTTTTTAATATTTTCAAGGGACGCTATTTTTTCGTTTATTTTTGGATTATACTTCATGGTGCAGGAACCAAGCGGGTAAAAAACTGTATCTACGCACATATTCCATGCCGACAGTCTGGTAAAATGCCTTACTACCGAGGGTTCCGATACTTCGGGAAGTCCGGGGGTATTTTTTCTGATATATTTAGAATCTATATATGCGCTTCCGTCTTTTCTTAAATCGGATTTTTTTAAGCCGCAATCGGGTATTCCGATACCGTTTACCCCTTTAGAACTTTGCTCTATCAGAGGGTCTTCGTCAAAAAAAATACCTTTTATTCCGGGAAATTTAGCCATTTAAAACCTCTTTTGCATTTTTTGCGTATTTTTCGATATCGCTTAAACGGATATTTTCGGTGGCGGATATTAAAACGGCGTTCTCCGAAAGGGCTATACCGGCTATAATATCTCTTGCCGCCATTTTTTCTATAAATTCCGACGCGGTAGTTTTATTATCAAGTTTTTTATTATGTTCATTTTTATTAGCCTTTAATTTCAGGGAAAATTCGTTAAAAAAATCTCCGTCGTAAAGCGGTTTAAATAAACCCGTCTTTAATAATTCATCTCTCAATATATGAGCAAGTTTAAGATTTAATAATGCTATATCTTTAAATCCGCTTTTAGAACATAAAGAAAGATATATTGCCGCCCTGACGGCGTTTAAAGAACTGTTGGTGCAAATATTGGACGTTGCGGCGCCCCTTCTTATATGCTGTTCCCTCGTCGAAAGAATAAAGGCGTAAGCGTCTCTATTATTACCGTCTTTAGTTTTACCGACGATTCTTCCCGGCATCTGTCTGACGTATTCTTTTTTTGCCGCAAAAAGACCTAAAAGCGGTCCGCCGAAATTCATATAGTTACCGAATGAATTCCCTTCTCCGGCAAAAATATCGGCGTTATAGAATCCGGGGGGATTAATTATGCCGAAACTGTACGGCTCCGTGGATGAGACTATAAAATACGGAGTATGTTCCGAATTTGATTCGGCAGTCGAATGTATAATTTTTTCGAGAGATTCTAAATCTTCTATTACTCCGTAATAATTCGGCTGTTGAATAACTACTGCCGGCACTCTGCCGCTTCCGTTCGAAAGCTTTTGTTTTAAGTCCGATATTTCCGTCCGTCCGGTTTCGGCGTTTAACTTTATTTTTTCTATTTTTACGCCGGTTCCGCCCGTAAAAGTTTTAATAACGGAATAATAATCCGGGTTTACTCCTTCGGAAACGAATACCGCGTCGTCGTTATGGTTTGCCGGTATATCGCGGTTTGCCGACGACAGCCTTAAGGAAGTCAATACCGCTTCAGCAAGGCTTTCCGCTCCGTCGTACATAGATGCGTTTACCACGTCCATACCGAGTATTTCTGCAATGAACGACTGAAATTCAAAAAGAGCAAAAAGCGTGCCCTGGCTTACTTCCGGCTGATACGGAGTATAAGGGGTATAAAATTCCGACCTCGATATAAGACTGTCTATAACCGACGGAACAAAATGATTGTAAATTCCTCCGCCGGAAAAAACGGCGGTTTTATTTTTTGACGGAATAACGCCGTCGATATCCGAAAATATCCTCCATAAAGCATTTTCATCTATACCGTCATTAAGAATATCCGACAAATCGCCGTCGCTGATTAAAGGAATATCTCCCAGTATTTTTTTGAAAAGCTCTTTTTTATCTTTAATGCCTAAAAAACGGTATAATTTTGCAATATCTTTTTTTGAATTAGGAAAGTAGCGGAAATTATTCATGATGTGAAGATTCCGCAAACGTCTTATATTTACCTTCGTCCATTAACCCTTCTGCATCCGAGTCGTTAGATATCTCGACTTCAGCTATAAAGCCGTCTCCTTTAGGATCCTGATTTATAAGTTCGGGAGTATCGTTTAATTTAGAATTTACGGAAATTATTTTAAGGTCAACAGGAGCGTAAATTTCCGAAACCGACTTAACGGATTCTATTTCTCCTATTTTTGCGTCTTTTTTATAAGTTTTTCCAACCTCCGGAAGAGAAACGTAAACTACGTCGCCGAGTTCCGACTGCGCAAAATCGGAAATACCTATGCGATATTTATTATTGGAACCTTTGCTTACCCATTCGTGCGATTTAGAGAAATAAAACGACCCGCTTTTAATCATTTTTAACCCCTTAGTTTAATATGATATTTTATAGCATTATTATGTATTATTATATTATTATAATCTTGCTCTTGCTTTTTTATTTCTAATTGCTTTTATTTTGAATTGCCGGTTTTGAGATTTTTATGGAAAGGCGGAGACACGACTTCGGCTTTTTCAAAATTTCCCCTGATATCTATGAAAAAATTTTTCAGGTATGAAAGATTTACTCCGGCATCGGAAATATAAGCGCTTCCTATTGGAAATTTGTTTGAAGGACTGTATGTTCCGCTTGCGATACAGCCGATAGGCTTAAGATTTTCGTCGAGTATTCTCTGCGAATGTCTTGGAATCTGTTTGCCGGAAAGTTTAAAGAAAATCAATCTTTTTTCTTTGTTTTTAATATTTTTTAGAGCCTCTTTTCCTATAAAATCTTTTGCGTCCGAAAGATACTTTTCAAGACCTGCGTCATAAGGGTTTATAGTTTCGTCGAGTTCGTGTCCGTAAAGGGGAAGCGCCGCTTCAAACCTTAAAGTATCTCTTGCTCCGAGACCGACTGGAAGAAGATTGGACAGATTGGAGTTTTGCAGAAGATAATTCCATAAAACAACCGTTTTTTCGGCAGGTATGAATATTTCAAACCCGAACTCGCCGGTATAGCCGCTTCTGGATATCATCGCTTCAACGTTTACGTCTTTAAATATCGCACAGCCGAATTCAAAATGTTTTAAATCTTTGATATTCTTAGGCTGGAACTTAAAATCGAATAATCCGCATTTTCCAATTTTAACGACTTCGCTTATAAGAGGATATATCAAATCCCTGGATTTTGGTCCCTGAACGGAAAGAAGTCCTATCTCGTCGCTTATATTTTGCACTGCGACGTCCTTGCCTTTTTTTTGAAATTCGTTCTGCACGTGACGAATCCATGCAAAATCCTTCTGCGTATTTGACGCATTCACTACCGCCGTATATTCGTCGTCGGAAAACTTAAAAACGGTAACGTCGTCGATAATTCCGCCTTTTTCGTTAAGAATTAACGAATATACTATCTCTCCGCTCCCTATTTTTGAAACGTCTGCCGTGAAGACGTAATCGACGAAAGAGGAAGCGTCTTTGCCTTTTATAGTTATTTCTCCCATATGGCTTATATCGAAAATACCCGAATTTTTTCGGACGTTTAAATGCTCTTCGATTATGCTTTTATAATAAAGAGGCATGTAAAAGCCCGCAAATTCGACTATTTTTGCTCCCATTTTAGCATGTTCGCTGTATAACGGCGTCTTCTTGATTTCTGAATTATTCATAATTATAATTATTGCACCTCTAAATTTATCTTGCTTTTTTATCCGGATTTTTATCCGGCGGCCGCCTAGTCCATTTTATAATTATTATAAATTAAACAAAAAAAATCAAGTTTATTTTACCGCTTTGCCGCATTTACCGCAAAATATCCAAAACATAAATCTCTCGATTTAAGCATGTTTTAATATGTTTAATTTTAGAAATAGATTAACGCGGATATAAGGTTTTTATAAAATTCTTTATAAATTTATAGATATTTTTATTGACTTATACTTAACAGTATTATATAAATGAATAAATTACGATAGATTAACTTAAATTAAATCATAAATATATAAATAAATCCGTGGTCGAGAAAAAGTGGATAAAGCTATTTTTATAGGCAGACAGCCTATCATAACCGCCGACAAAAGCATATTCGGTTACGAAATACTGTTCAGAAGCGCCGCCGAAGAAAATTTGTCCGGCGTATCGGTGTCGGATAATTTAAGCGCTACCGCTAACGTCCTTGAAAATATTTACGATATGGGGTTAAAAGCGCTTATGGGAGAAAATCCGGCATTTATAAACTTAACCCCAGATATTTTACAAAAAGACATGATAGGACTTTTGCCGAAAGATAAAATCGTGCTTGAAATTCTGGAAACAAGCACTATTGACGGCAATGCCGTTTCCGTAATAAAAGAATTTAAAAGCAAGGGTTTTAGAATATCTTTAAACAATTTCACGTACGACGAAGCATGGGAGCCGCTTCTTGAAACGGCGGATTACATTAAGCTGGATTCAAAGCAATACTCGAAGTCCGAAGTAAAAGAAATGCTAATGCTCCTTAAAGGCTACGGTGCGAAATTAATTTCGTCGAAAGTTGAAACAGACGAAGATTTTCATTTTTACAAAGGTCTCGGCTTCGACCTTTTTCAGGGCTATTTTTTTCAAAAACCGTCTATAGTTTCTTCGGTAACTTTAGACCCGGATTATGTAATACTTCTTAATATATTTAATTCTTTTCAGGCTAATGCCGATATAGAAGAAATAGAATCCCTTTTTAAAATGGCTCCCGACCTTATATACCGCCTGCTTGCGCTTATAAATTCGGTAGCTTATGAATTTATGGCAAAAATATCTTCGGTAAAACAGGCTATAGCTCTTTTGGGATACGATAACGTATCGAGATGGATACTTACGATTGTTCTTGCTTCCAAGAAAAGCGATTTCAGGTCTGACCCTTTATTGGAAAGCGCCGTGATAAAAGGCAGGATGATGGAAGACATATGTAAAAAATATATAAACAAAGCGCTTGCCGATAAAGCGTTTTTGGCGGGAATGCTTTCTTTGGTAAACGTCGCTCTTGGGATTTCAATTAAAGAACTGTTCGATAAAATTACTATCGATCCTGTTATTTATGAAGCGTTGGTAGAACATAAGGGAAAGGTTGGCGAACTGGCGGAATTTATGGACGCGTATAACGCGGCCGATTATAATTCGGCGGAAACCCTGCTTAAAAAAATAAATCCTTCCGCTTTGTTTTCCGACGTCCTCGAAATGAATACCAGCGCCTTGATGTATCTCGAAGAAGTAAAAAGATCAGGGTTAGTTTAAAATAAGCTTAAATCCGACGCCTTTAATTTTAAATAAATCCGACGCCTTTAATTCTATTATTGCCTTTTATTTCCCTTTTATTTTTTATTTATTTTTCGTTTATACGGAAGACCCGACATGCTCCGATATCTTATCATAAACTGATTCCGGTGCAATGTCCAATCCGTCAGGCCATGATAAAACAAAAAGTTCTTTATCTATATAAAATTTTAAAAAATAATTAAAATCGGAAAACCTCTTAAATACTCCGCCTTTTTTTATATAATCTTCCAGATCCACAATGCCTCGTTTTCCGTCTGCGAATGTTATTTCCAATTTATATCTATCGATATGTTTAGCTTCCTTAATATCGTAATACATAATTAATCCCTCGTTTTAGTTATTTTAAGGGTTCTATCTGAAAAAGACTTTTATTTTCTACTGCCATTTTCCAATTTTCCATAAGTTCATTTTTATGAATATTCGCCCATTCAACAACAAGCCCTAACGCCCTTGGAGGCAAATGTCCTTTTATAACCGCAAAATCTTCTATTTTTATAAGAGCGTCATAATCGCCGTATCTTGCATGAAAATGCGGCGGATTATGGTCGTCGTAGAATATAGATATAATAATTCCAAAAAATCTACTAATCTCGGGCATTTTTATAATTTGATTTTAATATATATATTTTTATTATATTATTTAATAATATATCTGTCAAAAAGTAAAGCAAGGAGATATAAAGTATGCCACTATTAAATAAAACAAAAACTCCCGACCACAACAAACGCAGTCGGGAGTAAAAAAATAAAATCAGACGCCTTTATTCACCATTATTATGACGCCATTATTATGCAACATATAAAAGATAGTATTAAATTTGTTGACTACTATCAACAAATTAGTTAAATTTTACATATGCTCAAAAACTCAGAGGGGGTAATAATTTTTACGTCTTTATAAGATTTTAAAGAGAGTAAATCCATATCTCCGCTAACTATTAAATCGGAGTCTCCCGAAATAGCGCAGGAAAGAAACTTATCGTCGTCTTCGTCGCGGCAAACATTATTAAGCGGTTCGGCAACATCTACAACTTCAAAATACGGTAAAATATAATCATTGATAACTAGAAATGTTTCGTTTTTTGTAAGGTGAAATTTCGGGTATTCTAATGTTCTTTGCAATTCTTTGAAAATTTCTTTTGAAATTAATGGAATAAATGATCCGTTTTCCCATAATTCGACGATTTTAGACAATTTGCCCTTAAAAAGCAGAGCGGATAGTATTACGTTGGTATCTAAAACAACCTTTTTTACTTTCCGCTTCTTGCCCATTTTATCCCGCCTTTTATATCATTTTCGGTAATTCCAAGTTTTTCCATTTTATCTCTAATACCGTTAAGGGTTGTATCGGCGGGAGAAATTTTTACGGGAATCAAAATAATTTTATTATCGTCTTTTTTAATATCAAAATAATCCACACCTTGAAATTTTAAAGCTATTTCTTTAGGCAGAGTAATCTGATTTTTAGATGTTTTTTTTGCAAGCATAATTTCTTATCTCCTTGTTATAAGGATATAATATAAACGGATTTTTTGCAAGACAAATAATTCCCTCTCATTATTATTTTTCCAAGAACGCGGGAATAAATAAATTTGACACCTTTTTTTATAAAGATAAAACTCCCGACCACAGCAAACACAGTCGGGAGTAAGATACGGAGGCGGGCGCTTATGAAAGCGAAGCTTTTATGCCCGCCGGAGTGAAATAAATCTTACACCTTTTTTGTTTTGTACCTGACACCTTTTTGTACTTAATTCTAAATTAGAGAGGAGATTTCTTTTATAATGGAAAAACAATCTATATTAAAATTTTCTTTGACTTTTTCCTTTACGTGTTTGTGATGAGGAAAAGTTACGATGCGACTATGATGCGGCGCATTATCCCATCTTAATATCAAGTTTTTATTTTCGTCCTGCCAGTGATAAGAATAGCTTCTTTCCTTTTCGTCCGTATATTCCCTGATAAATAGTTCAGTATTATTGATGATAATAGCTTTAATTTTTATATAAAAACCGTTTTCAAATGATTTGAAATCTAAAATTTCATAACTTTTTATCGATTTTGATTTATTGAGGCAATCTAATATTTCCACTCGATAAATCCTTTTCATCTTTTTTAAGTTTTTCCAATGTTTTTTTATATGCCTTCCATTCTATATAGTCATCCCATATCTCAAAATTTTCTTTGCCGTTTTTTGCGTCCTTCTCAAATTCTTCAAAATTTTTCCCGTATTTTTTTTTGAAAAGAGAAATGATTTCTTCTGTTTTATGAATCTCGTAAAATAAATTGGCATAAAATATATTTTTTATATCTTCTTTAGTTATAGTAAGCATTGAATACCTCTTTTACTTAATACATCATTAAACTTTTAATATTACATTTATATCACTGTTTAACGAAATAATCAAATTTCAAAAAAGGCAAAAACAAAAAATAAAAAATAAAAAAGGTATAAGATTTATTTATTCCTTCTGATAAAATTTAAAACGGTTCAAGGTATTTAATCTTTCTATTGTCGGATATTATAGCTTCCTTTTTTATAAAATCCTTTAATTCATCAATTAGCGGCTTCTTTATTGAAAAATTTAAAATAATAGTTAAAACAAAAACTCCCGATCGCGTCAAACGCAGTCGGGAGTAAGAGAATAAATAAATCTGACACCTTTTTTCTCTTTATCTACCTGCAATTAAAATATAATTCGTCTAAAATGTCGCTAACATAAGTTAAATATGATATAATATATTTATTAAATTTAAAAATGATTTATCAAAAAATTTTAAAAAAATTGGAGGTTTAATTTATGGAAAAAATTGATATTTTAAAAATAGCTTCTCTAAACGATTCTGATAGGGAAAAGACTATGCAGGAATTATTCAAAACGATGCTTTCAATGTCCGATGCCGAAAAAACGGCCGTACTAAAAGAGCTCGTAAAAGAAATGGCGGAAAAAGCATCCGATTCCCAATATTTAAATCTATGCATAACCAATTTAAAACTTGCCTCAAGTTTAGACGACGAAACTTTAAAAGCTTTTTTAAAACTAAGGATGAGCGTTTCTTCATCGCTTCCTAAAGATTTAGCGGAGCGCGACATGAAATTTATAAAAGAAGGATTAGGAAAGGCCGACGAAAATACGAGGGCAAAAATAAGCAAATTTTTACAATAAAAAAATAATTAAATTATAAAACTTCAAAAATTTTTTATTGCATTTATTAAGAAAAATAAGTTTAAAAATTAAATATATATGTTTGCATAATAAATATGGGCGAATTCTGGCTATATTCACGGTAATTCTGACTATATTTAATTTTTCGTTGTTTAATTTAATACCCGTTAAAAATGTTTTCGCTATAAATTCATTCAAAAATATTAAAATAGGTCTTAGTTTAGGTCTGTCTAACACTACGGGGACGATTCCGTCGATAAGTTTAAATACTAGAAATTATATAAAATATATTGACAAAAAATCTAAATGGCGGCATGTATTCAGATTTAATTATACCTATATAGAGGCGTACAGCGAACTTAGCTATTTAAGATTGGTTTTACAGGAATATTCAAAATATAAATTTAATAATTGGCTTTATTTTTTTGGCAAGGAAAGATACGACAGAAACATATCTACCGGCTTTGAATATGTAATTAACGAAAATATAGGCGCCGGCGTAAAATATAAAATATCTGATAATTCAAATATTTTTTTAGAATTAGGACCCGGACTAAGACAAGAAAAAATTATAGACGGACAATACTACGGAAGCTTCTCGTCGATTTTCGACGCCAAATATTATTATAAAATAAATAAAAATTTAAAATTTAAAGAAAAACTAACCGCGTATATAGCAAACAAGGGAGGCGATTCTTATAGTTCTTTCAGCGAATTATCCACCAGAATAGAAAGAAATTTATACCTCGTGTTAGAGTATGAAATCGATTATCAGACGATAACCACATATGGATTTAAACCGTTCAATACAATTTCAAGCGCAAATATTAAAGTAAAATTTTAAATTTAATTAATTATATCTCGACAAAAAACAGGGAATAAATAAACGCCTTTAATTTTTTAATTTACTTTAGCGAAGCTTTTATGTCAGCCGGAGTGAATAAAACTGGCACCTTTTTTGCTTTTTTTAACCTAAATGTAACATAAATTTAATATATTTGTAACTAATTTGTCATAATCCTGTAACAATAGCCGTGTTATTATATTTATGATTATATATTTTATAAATATTGAAAAATTTAGTTTAGGTGTTATAATAAAAGGAGAAATAAACGATGGAAGAAATTAAAAAAAGCGAAGATTATATGAATATGAGCATGGCTATATCTCCCGAAAAATATTTTGACAGCAGGTTCGACGGTCAGGAGAAGCTTTTCACCGAAAAGTTTAATTCCCTCCAGACCCAAATAGAGACTTTATCCGATAGATTAGGTTCCGAAATTTCGAGGCTTGACGATAAAATAGAAACAGAAGTCAGCAGGCTTGAAAGTAAGATAACACCTGAAGTCGATAGGCTTGACGCTAAAATAGAAACTAAATTTCAGGAGCTCGATAATAAAATAGAAACTAAATTTCAGGAGCTCGATAATAAAATAGAAACTAAATTTCAGGAGCTCGATAATAAAATAGAAACTAAATTTCAGGAGCTCGATAATAAAATAGACTTTGAAATAATCAGCCTTAAAGAAAACGAAATTAAAAATCTAAACGATAAAATGGACGCAGGATTTAAAGCGCAGAGCGAAAAATTTGAAGCCAAGATAGATGCTTTGGATAAAAGACTCACCTTCGGATTTACCGTAATATTGTCGGTACTCGGCGTTTTAACTGCGGTACTCGGTGTTTTGGTAACGCTGCATTTTATAGGACGATAGACGATAAATCGGAAAAATAAATCTGATGCTTTTACGGCATAATCCCGTTTTTATAAACCATTATTACGTACGGAGCGAGCGTTCCGCTTCCGCTTGACCTTCCGTAAGCTTTGCCGAGCGTCCCTTGAAAATCTTCTATATAAATTTTTGAAGGTTTGCCGAATGCTTTTATTACGGACTGCCTGTTAAACCATATAAAATGTTCCGTATAAATTACAAAAAATCCTTTCTTCTTATACCAATTCTTATTGCACAGCCATCTGTAAGGAACTATTCCGTTGCTGCGCTCTATTAACTGCCTGACTTTTACTTTATTTCTTGTTTCAAGCGTAATTATAGAACTATCCCAATAACTTCCGTAACCGTATGTCAAATTATGGCTTATCAGCCACTTTCCCAAAGGTCTTACGGGGCTTTTAGGAATAACGGCTAATGAATTTAACGTAAAAGAAGCGGCGTAAATCGTAAAAACGAAGGCTGCCGAAATTTTTAAAAGAAGAGGTTTTACGGTTTTATTTTTCATAAAGCCGTTTATTACGTATCTAAAGTTTCTTACGGCGAGAATAAATCCAAAAACGGCTACCGGCGTTAAATATCGTGAAGAAGCCTTATGTATAGGAATTTGACTCATTAAAAAACCT
Organism: Candidatus Acidulodesulfobacterium acidiphilum; assembly: GCA_008534395.1. Taxonomy (NCBI): domain Bacteria; phylum Candidatus Acidulodesulfobacteriota; order Candidatus Acidulidesulfobacterales; family Candidatus Acidulidesulfobacteraceae; genus Candidatus Acidulidesulfobacterium; species Candidatus Acidulidesulfobacterium acidiphilum. The sequence continues at coordinate 1,537 of SHMQ01000014.1, read as the reverse complement.
AAAGACATAAATAGCATTCCGCCTAAAAGCAATAAATCTAAAAAATATTCTTCGTTTAATTTTTTTGCTTTTTTAACGGCGCTTTTAATTCCGTAAATCAATATAATCAAACCGGTAATTTTAAAAATTTCTATAAATGTTTTTAAAGAAAAAAGATATCTGCCGAATACTTTTATTCCTAAAAGATTTAACATTCCGTTTATATAAAAATAAAAGTTTTTTGGGAAAAATTTTAAACGGACGAAAGCTATGGCAAGTCCCGAAGGAACCGTCGTAAATCCGCCTGCGGATTTAATTGCGAAAAAAATTAATTCTTTAAGCAGATAAGCCGCCATTACCGATAAAATTATAAACATATATCTGCGTATATTATGATAATTATAATTTCGACTTTTTTCAATTTTGCTAATCTCTTTAACGATAAAAACAATGCTTAAAACGACAAGCGGAACTCCGCAAATTACGACGTTTACGTTATCGTTTGCAAAACCGGCGGTTAAAACTATAAAAGCCGCTGCTAAAAATAAATAAGATAAACGCGAAGCCGTTTTTAAAAATTTATTAATTAATAGGAAAACTAAAAGAGAAACGATAACGGCGGAAAGATGCGTACCTTCCTGAAGCGCCCAGAATGCCAAACCTCTTGAAGGAAATACCAAAAAAATTATGAATAAAAATAAGCCGGTTTAAAATATTAAGCCGGCGTTGCCGTTTACTTCGTCTTTTTCACGCGGAATATAAAAATAAGCGGTTAAAATAAAAACGGCATATAAAAAGACCGGAACCGCGTGCATTATCAGCGGTCTAAAACCAAGCAGTTTAACGAATACAGCATTAACAAACATATCTATGGAATAAGCTACGTCAATAGGGCAGCCTAATTTCCTTCCGTTTTAATAAATAAAATCAGCAACTTATAAATCTTCAACTTTTCCCTTTTCCTCAAACTGTGACAAAAATGTGACATTTTCAAAAATATCTACGGCTTTTCTCAGGTGCGCAGGCGACAGGTGGGCATATCTTTGCGTCATCTTAATGCTCGTATGCCCGAGCAGTTCCGAAACCGAGCTAATATCGACTCCCGCCATAACGAGTATCGAAGCAAACGTATGCCTCAAATCGTGGAACCTGAAATTCTTTATGCCGGACTTTTTTAACGCGCTTTGAAACCCTTCCGTAACGTTCTTGTAAGGCTTTTGTTTATTATTATAAAATACGTAAGGAACGCGCAGATGCCTCGGCAAAGAGCTAAATAGTTTAACCGTTAAATTATTCATCGGTATTTCCCGCCTTTCGCCGTTTTTTGTCCTGTCGAGTAAAATTAATCTGTTTTTTAAATCCACCCTGTCCCATGTCAAGTGCAGGATTTCCGATTTACGCATACCGGTATTTAAAGCCACTAAAACTATCGGTTTTAAATGCGGCGGACAGTTTGAGATTAAGACTTCTATTTCTTCTTTGGTCAGATACCTTAGGATTTTATTTGTGCCGGTTAGGTTTTTAACCCTTCTTACCCTTTGCAAAGCGCTTTCGTCGA